>JADCDC010000514.1 GCA_020252385.1 Aestuariivirga sp. | reverse complement strand
TGTGCTCTTCCGATCTGCCGGGCACCTTGATCGCCGAGTCGGAGAACCAGGCCAGCCACTCGAGCCGCTCCATGGTTCCCTTCGGCGTCAGGTCGATGGTGATCGAGGGGTTCGAGGTCGAAGGATTTGAGGTCATAGCGTGCATCTCCCAGATTGAGGCGCGCTTCGCGCGCGCCGGCAAGGTGGAAGAGTCCGACATCGCAGATTGGCGCCTGCCAGAGGGGCCCGGACCCGTCAGGTCATTATGTAGAAACACAACCGGCGGGAGACAAGCCTCGCACAACGAAATTGGCAACGGCGGCAACGAAAAACGCAACATCCCGCAACAAAAAATGGGGTGAACGGCAGCAACCAGAAGCCGTTCACCCCAATTGGCACCGGACCAGCCGGGCCAAGACGCAACGAGTGCTCTCGCTTGAGAATGGGAGGACCCAAGAAGACGTTTGCGCTGCAACATACCTAGCAAGACCGATGCCAGTGATGATCAGGAAGCGGTGAATCAGTAAATCATTGATATAATAAGACTTTATTTTCGTTCAGATTGCCGCTTGGTCAAGTCGCTGCCCGTCCATTGTGCAATGCAGCGCAAACAAAGGCATCACTTCCGGGTCACCGCCTGATTTTCGAACGGCTGTTCAATAGAAAAATGGGGTGAACGATCTTTGACCGTTCACCCCGAGCTGACTCTCCGTCAGACGCAACGAGTGCTCTCGCTTGAGAATGGGAGGACCCAAGTAAGACGTTTGCGTTGAACCATGCCTCGCAAGCTCGGTGCCAGTTGGCCGATGTCCGTTAAGTATTTGATATATTTATGCTCTCTGAAACGGCAGTGATGGCGGTGGGTTACGCCTGCGGGGGCTTTATGCAATCAAGAGCCCAGAAATTAGGCAGGTCAGGCCGCCTGCTTGTTCCCCATCCACTCCGCGAAGCGCCGCAGCGCCTCCTCAAGCTTGTCGCGGTCCTTCAGGTAGCACATGCGCAGGAAGCCCTCCCCGCCGGGGCCGAAGGTGCCCCCCGGCGCGAAACCCACCTTCGCCTCGTCGATCAACCGGCGCACCGTGGCGGCCGAATCGCGCATGCCCTCGATTCCAAAGAACAAATAGAAGGCGCCCTTCGGCACCTCGAAGCGGATGCCCGGAAGGCTGGAGAGGGTGGCCATCGCCAGGTCCCGGCGCTCACGCGCCATGGCAACCTGTTTGGCAAGGAAATCATCGCCTTGGTCCAGTGCGGCAACACAGCCGCGCTGCAGGAAGGCAGGGGTGCCACTGGTGTTCACCTGGATGATACGTTCGATCGCCGGTCCGAGCGCCCGGGGCGCCTGCAGCCAGCCGACGCGCCAGCCGGTCATCGCCCAGTTCTTGGAGAAGGTGTTGGCGAGCAGCAGTTGCTCCTCGTCCTCGCAGATGTCGAGGAAGGAGGGGGCCCGCGTCTCACCCGCCTCGCCATAGAAGAAGCGCGAATAGACCTCGTCGCCCAGGATCCACAGCCCGTGCCTGCGGCAGGCATCGCGGACCGCGACCAGCTCCTCGCGGGAGGCTGTCCAGCCCACCGGATTCGACGGCGAGTTCAACGCGATGGCGCGGGTGCGCGGGGTGATCGCGTCGAACAGCCGGTCGAGGTCGAGGGTCCAGCGCCCGTTGCGGAAGTCCATCGCCACCTCGACCGGGCGTGAGCCCAGGATGCGCAGCGTGCCGGCGTAGTTGGGCCAGGCGGGGGTCGGGATGATGATCTCGTCACCCTCCCCCGCAATCATTTGCACGGCGGTCTGGATCGCCTGCATGCCGCCCGAGGTGACGAAGAAATTCTCCTCCGAGAACGGCCGCCCGAACGTCCGCTCATGGTAGCGCGCCAGCGCCTGCCTGAGCTCCGGAATGCCGCGCTGCCAGGTGTAGAAGGTCTCCCCGCCCTGGAGGGCCTCCACCGCGGCGCGCGTGAAGGCCTCAGGTGTCGCGAGATTGCCCTCGCCCGCCCACAGCGGGATCACGCCCGGCACGGTGAAGCCATACATGGCGGCCTTGACGATGCCGCTGTCCGGTTCGTTGCGGGCCTGCGGCGTGATCGCGGCGAGGATCTGGTCGGGCGCCATGCGGATGGCGTCAGCCCTTCGCCTTGATGGCGTCGCGGATCTCGGCGAGGAGCTCCTCGGTCTTGGACAGCACCGGCACCGGCGGCGGTTCTGCCTTCTTCATGCGATTGGCGACTTTCACCAGCTGGAACAGCACGAAGGCCACGATCAGGAAATTGACCACGATGGTGATGAAGGCGCCATAGCCCAGCACCGCGCCCTGTTTCTGGGCTTCCACCAGGTTCGTGGCGGTGACGTTCGAGGACAGCGGAAGGAAGTAGTTGTCGAAGTTGAGGCCGCCCGTGGCGGCGCCGATGATCGGCATGATCAGCAGGTTGACGATGCCGTCCACGATCCGGCTGAAGGCGGCGCCGATGATGACGCCGATCGCCAGGTCGAAGGCATTGCCCTTGAAGGCGAAGGACTTGAACTCTTGCCACATGTGAACCACCCCTTGTTCCGAAACTCACCTGCCCCATTACCGGATCAACCGGCTTCTGGCAAAAGCCTCAAGCGAATCCATGCGAGGAAAACGTTTCGAATGAGCCAGAGGCGGACATTCTATCCGGAACTGCAACCCTACAGCCGCGGAAGGCTGCGGGTGTCGGCGCTGCATGAAATCTATTTCGAGGAGTGCGGCAATCCGGCAGGAAAGCCGGCGCTGGTGCTGCACGGAGGCCCGGGCGGCGGCATCTCGCCCTTCCTCCGGCAGATGCACGATCCGGACGCCTACCGCATCGTGCTCTTCGACCAGCGCGGCTGCGGCCAGTCCACCCCGCATGCAGCACTCGAGGACAACACCACCTGGCATCTCGTCGACGACATCGAGACGCTCCGCCGCCATCTCCGGATCGACCGCTGGCAAGTGGTGGGAGGGTCCTGGGGCTCGACACTGGCGCTCGCCTATGCCGAAACCCATCCGGAGCGGGTGACGGAACTCATCGTGCGCGGGATTTTCACGCTGCGGCAAAGCGAGATCCGCTGGTTCTACCAGCAGGGGGCGGACGCCCTGTTTCCGGAGGCCTGGGAGGCCTTCATCGCCCCCATCCCAACCGACGAACGCCACGACCTGCTGACGGCCTATCATCGCCGGCTCACCGGGCCCGATGCGGAAGAACGGCTGTCCTGCGCCAGGGCCTGGAGCCAGTGGGAGGGCGCCACCCTGTCGCTGCTGCCGGATGAGAAGCGTGTCGGCGAATTCGGGTCGGAACGCTTCGCCCTGGCCTTCGCCCGCATCGAATGCCACTACTTCGTCAATGGCGGCTTCTTCCGGGAAGATGGGCAGTTGCTGGCCGACGCGTTCCGGCTGAAGCCGATCCCCGGGGTCATCATCCAGGGCCGCTATGACGTCGTGACACCACCGATGACCGCTTGGGAATTGCACAAGGCCTGGCCCGAAGCGACGTTCATCATGGTTCCGGACGCGGGCCATACGGCCACCGAGCCTGGCATCACCGACGCGCTGGTGCAGGCGACCGACCGCTTTCGCCATGCGAATAACGCATAGCTGGTACTGTCGTCATGGTGGTGGTGATGCTGCAATCTGTTCACAATCGGCTGCCATATGGAGCGCCAACAAGAACAGAACACCAGTTTCACCTGAACGAGGCAACCAATGATCGTGTTTTCCGCAATGCGTGACTTTGCTGACGGCCTGACGAGGGGCCTGTCGCTTTTCCTGACAGAACGCAATGACATGACTGCGCGCACCTTCTCGCCGGCCCCCTCCCGCAAGGGCAAGGCCGCTCAGTAGATCCAGTAACAGTATGGCGGGCCGAAATCCATTTGGCCCCGAAATCGCCACGGATCGCCCCAGTTGCAGCCGGGATTGGCTGTCATCTTTTCGGTCGTGGGCAGTCGGTGGGGTTCGGCAGTTTCCTGACAGGATCGGGAACATCCATTCTCCATCACCGTTGACGGCCAACAAAACAGTTTGGCCAGCATGGCTCCTGTCGCCGTCCCGAGTCGTGAAGGCCATCGGCCCGTTCGTACCCTGCCGGTACGGACGGGCCACTTACTTTTGGGAAGGCGAATCGGTCTAGGCTTCTGGCCATGGACCTCGACCGCGCCCTCCTCGAGATCGGCGGCAACCCCGTCACCCTGCTCGATGCCCTGATTGCCATGGCGATCTTCGCGCTGCTGCTGCTGATGGCGGCTGTGGTGCTCTCCTGGCGCGCACAGGCGAACCGGCAGGCCGGGCTCAGGCGCACGGCGGAGCTCGAATACCGGATCGCCGAACTCTCCGGCACCCTGAAGGGGCTGATCGAGCAGACTCAAGGCTCGCAGATGCATCTCGCCTCGTCGCTCGACGAGAGGCTCGACATGGTCGCGGAGCGCACCGGCCAGTCGCTGAAGCAGCTGGGCGAGCGGCTTGCCGTCATCGATGCCGCGCAGAAGAACATCGAGGCCCTGTCGAACGAGATGCTGGGCCTGAAGGACATCCTCTCCAACAAGCAGGCGCGCGGCGCCTATGGCCAGGCGCGCATGGAGGCGATCATCCGCGACGGGCTGCATGCATCCGCCTACGCCTTCCAGGGCACCCTCAGCAACGGCACGCGGCCCGACTGCCTCGTCTCGCTTCCCGATTCGGGCGTGAAGCTGGTGATCGACGCCAAGTTCCCCCTTGAAGCCTTCAACGCGCTCAAGTCCGCAAGCGGAGAGAACGAGACCCGCAACGCGGAGGCGCGGCTCAGGGGCGATATCCTGAAGCACGTCCGGGACATTGCCGAGAAATACCTGATCAGCGGCGAGACCCATGAGACCGCCATCATGTTCGTGCCCTCGGAGTCCATCTATGCGGAGCTCTACGAGAAATTCGACGACGTGATCCAGAAGGCGCACCGGGCGCGCGTCATCATCGCTTCGCCCAATGTGCTGATGCTGCTGGTGCAGACGCTGCAGGCGATCTTCAAGGACGCCCGCATGCGCGAACAGGCGGGCCTCATCAAGCACGAGGTGACGCGGCTCCTCGAAGACGTCGCGCGGTTGAAGGAGCGCGTCGGCGACCTCCAGAAGCACTTCGGCGCGGCGGCTGCCGATCTCGAGAAGCTCGGTGTCTCGGCGGAGAAGATCACCAGGCGTGCGGGCAGGATCGAGAGCCTCGACCTTGAAGAGACGCCCGCACCCGCCGCCGTGGCCCAGCCCAGGCTCGTGGAGCGCGGCTGAGCGCGGGACCCGAACCGATTACGACGGATTCTCCCGGATGACGTTCAGGGTTTTCATGTTGAGGATCAAATCGACGTCAGCGCCTGACCGCGATCTGGCGTCAACCTCGAACCGCCCATTCACCACATCGACGTCGGCGATGCGGGTATAGCCCTCCTTGGTGAGGTGCTGCACCACCCTGTCGCGCTCGGCCCGCGTGGCATCCCGCTCATATGCAAAGGCAGGCGCAGAAAGCAGCGTGGCAGCAAGGGTGAAGGCAACGGCAGCGGTCCTCATGATTCCTCCTCATCAATTGAGATCTACAGTCTCGAATTTGGGAAGGGCTCCGGACCAATCAAGGCGGATGTGCCCGGATTGCGGAAGTTTAATGCCGGATCGAGATCGGGCGGCACGACTGACCCCTAGAGGGGCCGTCTCGCCCTGATCGCCTGGGTCAGCGTGCCCTCGTCGAGGTAGTCGAGTTCGCCCCCGACCGGCACGCCATGGGCGAGGCGGGAGGTGGCGATGCCCAAGCCCTTCAGCCGCTCGGTGATGTAATGCGCCGTGGTCTGGCCCTCGACGGTGGCATTCAGCGCCAGCACGACTTCCTTGACGCCGCCCTGGCCGGCGCGATCGATGAGCGGACCGACGCTGAGGTCTTCCGGCCGGATGCCCTCGATCGCCGAAAGCGTGCCGCCCAGCACATGATAGAGGCCGCTCCACGCCCCCGCGCGCTCCAGCGCCCAGAGATCGCCCACCTCCTCCACCACGCAGATGATCGAGCGGTCACGCCGGGGATCGGTGCAGAGCGTGCAGGGATCGATGGTGTCGACGTTGCCGCATTCGGAACAGACGGTCACCTTGTCGCGCGCCTCGGCCATGGCGGAGGCGAGGGGCACCAGCAGGCGCTCGCGGTTCTTGATCAGGAAGAGTGCCGCGCGGCGAGCCGAGCGGGGGCCCAGTCCCGGCAGCTTTGCCAGGAGCTGGATCAGGCGCTCGATCTCTGGGCCGGTGGTGCGGCGCGACATCAGAAGGGCAGCTTGAACCCGGGCGGCAGCGGCAATCCGCCAGTCACCGACTGCATCTCGGCCGCCATCATCGCCTCGGCCTTGGCCTTGGCGTCGCTGTGGGCGGCGAGGATCAGGTCCTCGAGGATCTCCTTCTCCTCGGGCTTCAGCAGCGACGGGTCGAGGTCGAGCTTGGTCATGACGCCCTTGCCGGAGAGCGTCACCTTGACGAGGCCGCCGCCCGACTGACCCACCACCGTGGCCTGCTCGAGTTTCGCCTGCATCTCGGCCATGCGGCTCTGCATGGCCTGGACCTGCTTCATCATGTCACCGAGGTTCTTCATCATTCTCGCTCATGCTGGGGGGAAGGATCGGGTTGTCCGGTTCCTTGACGTCGATGATCTCCGCACCGGGGAAGCGCTTCAGCACCGCCTGCACGTCAGGATGTTCGCGCGCCAGGATGAACAGGCTGTCCTTGCTTTCCTGGCGCTGGCGGGAGATGGGCTTCTCGCCCCCCTCCTTCGCCACCATGACCAGCCAGCGCATGCCGGTGAAGGCCTCGAGCTTGCGGGCGATCTCGCCGGGGAGGCCAGGGCTGGCGCTCGGTTCGAGGGCAAGTTCGAACTGGCCGGGCGAGACGCGGATCGGCCGCACCAGGCTTTCGAGATCGGATTTCAGCTTGATGTCGCGCTTCTCGGCGGCAAGCGCCAGAAGGTCCTGGAAGGTCGAGTAGGCGCGCGTCGCGGGGCCGGAGGGTTGTGCGGGCGCCACCGGCTGCGGCCTGACGGCGAGTGCTGCCTGAGATTCCGCCGGTGTCTCACCGCCGCCGCGCAGCAACTCGCGCGCGCTGATCGGCACCACGCGCTCTGTCGGCTGCGCCTGCTTGACGAG
>JADCDC010000513.1 GCA_020252385.1 Aestuariivirga sp. | reverse complement strand
GAAGCGCGAGGCAGAAGACGCGGTCTGATCTGACCGCGTCTTCGAGGAGCGCTAGAAGTAGACGATCACGTAGCCGCCGCCCGACTTCTGGTAGTAGGTGCCACCGCAGTAATAGAGGTTGTAGCCGTAATAGGGCCCGTAGACGCAGCCGGCGGGGATGGCCGCGACATAGGCGCCGCGGCGGATGACGCGGCGGGTGGTGCGGCGGGCAACACCGGCGACACTGGCGGGCGTTGCGGGTCGGCCGACCCGGGCCTCCGCCTCGCTGATCAGCCGGAAGAAGCCGATGCTGACCTGCTGGCCCGCGAAATCGATATCGCCCGCGATCAGCCCCAGGGCGAGCGCCCCGACCAGATAGTGTTTGAAGGTCTTCATTGGGCGCCTCCTTCGGCGTTGGGTGCGGGAACCTCTTCGAGGCCCTCGAGCTCGTTGAACTTCACTTCCCTGGCGCCCTCGGCGGGCTTCAACTGAAAGTCATCCGCCGCCACGTCGGGGCCGCCCTTCCAGTCCGAGAACACGATGTCGTAGGACGGCGCCAGCGCCGTCATCTTGCTGGTGATCGTGAAGCGGCAGGGGAACGGCTTGTCGCCCGGCGCAATCCAGATCTGCCAGTCGGTATCGGCGGTGCGGAAGGCCAGATGATCGCAGCTCTGGCCGCGCACGATCCCTGCACCCAGTGCCTTGGCATCGGTCACGTTGGACATCATGATGTCAAAGGCGTTGGGCGACAGCAGGTCCGCGGCCGGCAATTCGAGGCCATGCTCGAAGCGCAGCATGTCGATCAGCTGGTCGACGTCGCCAGTGACCGGCATCTTCGCGAAAACATTGAGCTTCTTGCCGTAGGCGGCGAGCGTCTTGCCGTCAAAGACCAGTTCGACGTCGGCAAGCCCGCCGCTACGCGTCATGCGGATCTTGTCAGGACGGCTCATGCTGAGTGTGCCGCTGCCGGCGAAACCGACCTTCTCGAGATCGGTGGTAACGATTTCAATCGTCGAATCGAAATTGACCGAAAGCGCCGGCTGCGCCGCCATGAAGTCGGTCATGGCCTTGAACAGCGACTTCGCCTCGTCCTGCTGGGCCATCGCCGGCGCGGCGGACAAGACCGCCGCCGCAACGAACCCGATGATCAGTTTTCCTGGATGAATTCCCACCTGTTGGTCCCCCTTTCACTGGCAGCAAAGGCGCTGCCCGGGATGGGGGCCGGGTGGCCCCGACTCCCGTCCGGCAGGCTAGGCCAGAAACCCTCCGGGCGCCAGTGCGCGGGGACCATGACCCGGCATGGCAATCTTCTTCCCGTCTTCCCCGCGGCGTCCTATAGGAAGGCCCGACCCTCAGGGACTCAGGACATGCACGACATCAAGGCCATTCGCGACAATCCGGCGGCATTCGACCAGGGACTTGCCAGGCGGGGTCTTCCCCCGATAGCGGCCGATCTCCTGGCGATCGATGCCGAGCGCCGCGAGCATGTGCAGAAGCTTCAGGACGCGCAGGCCCGCCGCAATGCCGCCTCGAAGGAGATCGGCGAGGCGATGAAGGCCGGCGACAAGGCGAGGGCCGAGGCGCTGAAGGCCGAGATGGGCTCGATGAAGGATTTCATCGCATCCGGGGAAGCCGCCGAGCGGGAAATCGACCAGCGGCTCACCGCCGCACTCGCCGTCATCCCCAACATTCCGCTGGACGATGTGCCGGACGGCAAGGACGAGAGCGGAAATGTCGAGGTCCGACGCTGGGGCGCTCCTCCGGCCTTCAACTACGAGGCCCGCCAGCATTTCGACATCGGCGAATGGCTGGGCCTCATGGACTTCGAGGCGGCGGCCAGGATCTCGGGCGCGCGCTTCGTGGTCATGAAGGGCCAGCTGGCCCGGCTCGAGCGGGCGCTGGCGCAGTTCATGCTGGACCACCAGACCGGGATCAACGGCTACACCGAGCATTTCGTGCCCTTCATGGTGAACGACAATGCCATGTACGGCACCGGCCAGCTTCCGAAGTTCGCCGATGACCTGTTCCGGACGACGGACGGCCGCTGGCTCATCCCGACGGCGGAGGTTTCCCTCACCAACCTCGTGCGCGAAACGATCCTCGAGGAGAAGGACCTGCCCCTGCGGCTCACCGCCTATACGCCGTGCTTCAGGGCAGAGGCGGGTGCCGCCGGCCGCGACACGCGCGGCATGATCCGCCAGCACCAGTTCTCCAAGGTGGAACTCGTCTCGATCACCACGCCCGAACAGTCGCGGGACGAACTCGAACGGATGACGGCCGCGGCGGAGAGCGTGCTGCAGAAGCTCGGACTGCATTACCGGGTCATGCGGCTCTGCAGCGGCGACATGGGCTTCGGCAGCCGCATGACCTATGACCTCGAAGTCTGGCTTCCCGGCCAGAACGCCTTCCGCGAAATCTCCTCCTGCTCGGTTTGCGGCGATTTCCAGGCGCGGCGCATGGATGCTCGGTTCAAGCCGGCGGACGGCAAGGGCACGCGTTATGTCCATACGCTGAACGGCTCGGGCCTGGCGGTGGGACGCACCATGGTGGCGATCCTCGAGAACTGCCAGAATGCCGACGGGTCGGTGACGATTCCGGAGGTGCTGCGCCCCTATATGGGCGGCGCCGAAAAGATCACGCGAGGCTGAGAGACAATGCGCATTCTGGTGACCAACGACGACGGCATCCACGCACCGGGGCTCGAGACCCTGGAGCGCATTGCCCGCACCCTGTCGGAAGACGTGTGGGTGGTGGCGCCCGCCGAGGAGAATTCGGGTGCCGGGCACTCCCTGTCCTTGGCCGATCCGATCCGCTACCGGAAGATCGCGGAGAAGCGTTTCGAGGTGGCGGGTACGCCGACGGACTGCGTGGTCATGGCGGCCCGGAAGATCCTGCCCGGCGATCCGGATCTCGTGCTGTCGGGCGTCAACCGCGGCCAGAACATTGCCGACGACGTCACCTATTCCGGCACCATCGCCGCGGCGATGGAGGGAACACAGCTGGGCTTCCGGTCGATCGCGCTGTCCCAGGTCACGGGCATCCACGGCAACGGCTTCTCTTATGAGGTGGCCGAAAAGCACGGGGCGGAGATCGTGGCCAAGCTCCTCAAGATCAGCTTCGGCCCGGGCATCCTGATGAACGTCAACTTCCCGGACTGCCGGGCGGATGAGGTGCAAGGTGTCGAGGTAACGCGCCAGGGCAAGCGCGACGTGAACCTCCTGCACGTCGACGAGCGCACCGACATGCGCGGCAACAATTACTACTGGCTGGGCTTCAAGCGCGAGCGCGGCAATCCGCCCGTCGGAACCGATCTGTGGGCGGTGTTCAACCGCCGCATCTCGGTGACGCCCCTGCACATGAACCTGACCCAGCTCGAAGCCATGGATGCCTTGAGGAGCGTCTTCGACCCGCCATGACCGAGGACCGCCGGAGGCTGCAGCTGCTCCAGTCCCTGCGCGAACAGGGCATAACCGACGAGCGCGTTCTGGAAGCCATCGGCAATGTCCCGCGTGACACCTTCGTGGAGGGGCCCTTCGCCGCCCAGGCCTACGCCGACCAGGCCCTGCCCATTGCCTGCGGCCAGACCATCTCACAGCCCTACATCGTGGCGCTGATGACCGAGGCGCTGAAGGTCGAGCCCCACTGCCGCGTGCTGGAGATTGGCACGGGATCGGGCTACCAGGCGGCGGTGCTGGCGAGGCTCGCCAGACGCGTCTTCACCATCGAACGCTACGCCACGCTCGCCGAGTCCGCCGCCAAGCGCTTCGCCGAACTCGGATTGACGAACATCACGCAGCGCGTCGGCGACGGCACGCTCGGCATGCCGGAATTCGCTCCCTTCGACCGCATCATGGTGACCGCGGCGGCGAAAGAGGTGCCCAGGGCCTATCTCGACCAGATGGCGCCCGGAAGCATCCTCGTGATTCCCATCGAGGAGCGCCCCGGACAGCAATCACTCTGGCGGATCGTGCGGGACGAGCGGGGCTTCAACTATGAGCACCTGCTGCCCGTGCGTTTCGTTCCCCTGGTGGAAGGGCTGCCGGGCGAAGGTTAGCCCCCGGGTTGACGCTTGCAGGGCCGCCATCTAACCAAGCGGCGTCGGATATGCGGAGGGCGCAACATGAGACTTTCGGTAAGTGCCGCCATGGCGGCAATCGTTCTTGGGGTTGCGGCATTGCTGGCGGGCCCGGCTGAGGCGCGCGAGGTTCCGATCGGCAGCATCACCTATGAGGGCCGGCCGGAGCGGGAGGTCATCAACGTCGGTGGCCGCGAGGGCGAATTCCAGGGCATCCGCTTCGAAGTGCGCCAGAGCGACGTCGAGGTGCTCGACCTCCGCATCGTCTACGGCAATGGCCAGACGGAGGACATCCGTGTGCGACAGATCTTCCGGGCGGGCAGCCCCTCCCGCGTGATCCCGCTTGGCAATCCGCGCCGTGCGCTGCGGCAGGTGATCGTCAACTTCGTGCCCAAGGGACCTGCCCGGATCGTGTTGTTCGGTGTCACGGGCATTGGCGGCGGCGGCGGGGGCGGCGGCGGTTCCGGCGGAGGAGGGGACTGGGTCCGCCTCGGCTGCAAGGACGTGCGCTTTCTCATCGACCGCGACACGCTGAAGGTCGGAAAGCAGGAAGGCCGCTTCTCGGCACTGCGCGTCAAGGTGCGGCGCGCGCCGGTGGAGATGCTCAATCTCAGGATCACCTTCGGCAACGGCACG
>JADCDC010000512.1 GCA_020252385.1 Aestuariivirga sp. | reverse complement strand
TGCTTTTCGCCGCCCGAAAGCTTGAGGCCGCGCTCGCCCACAAGCGAGTCGTACCCTTTGGGCAGGCTCATGACGAAGTCATGAATCTGCGCCATGCGGGCCGCCTCCTCCACCTCCTCGTCGGTGGCGTCCGGCCGGCCATAGCGAATATTGTACCGGATGGTGTCGTTGAACAGCACGGTATCCTGCGGAACCATGCCGATGGCGGCACGCAGCGACGTCTGGGTGACATCCGCGATGTCCTGGCCATCCACCAGGATGCGCCCCGACTTGACCTCGTAGAAGCGGTACAGCAAGCGCGAAATCGTGGACTTTCCCGCACCGGAGGGTCCGACGATGGCCACCGTCCGCCCGGGCGGCACCCGCAGCGAGAGGTTCATAAGGATGGGGCGCTCGGTGTCATAGGCGAAGTTCACGTTCTCGAAGACGACCTCGGCGTTGCGAATGGCGATCGGCTTCGCGCCCGGCTTGTCCTCGATCTCAGCATTCACCTTCAGCAGCGAGAACATCTGCTCGACGTCGATCAGCCCCTGCTTGATCTCGCGATAGGACGAGCCAATGAAGTTGAGCGGCATGTAGAGCTGGATCATCAGCGCGTTGATCATCACGAAGTCGCCGACGGTCGCCGTTCCCGCCCGGACGGAGAGCGCCGACATCACCATGACGATACTGAGGCCCACAGAATAGACGACGGCCTGGCCGGAGTTCAGCACGGCGAGCGAGACCCAGGTCTTGACGGCCGCCTTCTCATAGGTGTCCATCGAGCGGGCGTAGCGCCTCGCCTCATGCTCCTCGTTGCCGAAGTACTTCACGGTTTCAAAGTTCAGAAGGCTGTCGACGGCCTTGGTGTTGGCCTCGTTGTCCGCGGCGTTCATGTCGCGGCGGATGTTGATCCGCCATTCGGTCGCGGCATAGGTGAAGCCGACATAGGCGGCGACCGTCACGAGGATCACCAGCGCATAGAGCCAGCCATAGGACCAGGCGAGGATCACCGCCACGAGGACGATCTCGAGAATGGTGGGTATGGTGTTGAACAGCGAAAAGCGCAGCACCGTGTCGATGCCCATGGTGCCGCGCGACACGATGCGCGAGAGGCCGCCCGTCCGCCGTTCCAGATGGAACTTGAGCGACAGCGCATGAAGGTGCCGGAAGGTGCGGACCGCAAGTTCCTTGACCGCACGCTGGCTGACGCGGGCGAAGACGGCGTCCCTGATCTGGGCGAGGACCACCATCATGATGCGGCCAACGCCATAGGCCAGGACAAGGAAAACAACGGCCGTCGCCGCGGTCGTGGCAGGGTCGGCCTGGCCCGTCAGGGCATCCGTCGCATATTTGAAGGCATAGGGGGTCGCGACGGTGACGAGCTTCGAGAGCACCAGCGCCACCATGGCGAACACCACCCTGGCCTTGAGGCCCGGATGACCCTCCGGCCAGAGATAGGGCAGCATGTCGCGCAGGATGGCCCACTGGTCGCCATCCGCTGCAAGGGTCTTGTCCGAACTCGGCGGCGTGCTGCGGCTCATGACAGCAGCATATAGGAACGCGCGGTGCCGGAGCGAAGCGGAAAACTATTGTGCCGCAGGGTCATTCTCATCCGGCCCGAGGGGCTCGCGCCGCCGGGGATCGATGAGTTCACCCTTGGGCGCGACATCAGGTGTCTTGAACACCTGTCCCGGGTAGATCAGGTTCGGGTCGCGGATCTGGTCCTTGTTGGCTTCGTAAAGCATGGTGAACTTGCTGCCGGTGCCATAAAGCACCCGCGAGATGCGCCACAAATTGTTGCCCGGCTGAATGACGATGCGGCCCTCGCGCGGGGTCGCCGCCGCGGTTCCCGAAGCCGCCGTTGCAGCGACGGTTTCTTCCGCCGTGGCAGTGGTCGCCGGCTCCTCGGCCGGTTGGGTCTGCTCGACGACCTGGCCGCTTCCGGCATCGCCGGAAGCCGGGGGCTGTTCGGATGCGGGCTGCGCAGGCTGAACAACGGTCGTATTGGTGTCGGCTGCCGGCGCGCCCGCAGCGGTCTCCGCTGGCGGGGTAGCTTCGGTGGTTTGGGCAGTTTCGGCGGGCGCCGCGGGTTCAGCAGGCGCAGCGGTTTCGGCAGGCGCAGCGGTTTCGGCAGGCGCGGTCTGCTCCGCCGCAGGGGCAGCCGGCTCAGCTGCCGTTGCTACCTTGGTCTGATCCTCGCGGAAGAAGGGCACCTCGACCCGGTTCACCACATTGCCTTTGCCGTCCAGGCCATCGACACGAAGAGTATGGACGCCCTGAGCAATGTCAGCGGTGCCGGAATAGGTCCAGCGGCCATCCTCGCCCACCGGCGCATCGCCCAGGAACTGGTTGTCGACGTAGATGCGGGCCGTGTTGCCCGCCTCACCCTGGCCCGAGAACACGATGTTTCCGGCAGGGTCGTAATCCACGGCGTCGATGCTCACGAGCTTCGCGGGCTTCTGCTCGGCGGCGGGCTCCTCGGCTGCCGGGGCCGCGGCTTCGGCCGGTTGCTCGGCCGCCGGCGTTTCGGGGGAAGCCTCCGGCGTCTGGAGGACCTTGGTCGGGGCCTCGGGGCTCACGACAGCCACCAGCGCCTGCTGCTGCTGGCCCTCCGGCACGATGACTGCGACGCTCTCGGTCGATGCAACGGGTTGCGCATCGCCCTTTCCAGTGGCTTCGATGGTGATCGCACCACTGCCGGCGGGCAGCGGCTTCTCCGGCACCAGCACGAAGGCGCCGTCGTCGTTCGCCACCGTCTTGCCGATCTCCTCGCCGTTGAGCTTGACGACCACCTCGGCGCCGGCCTCGGCGCGGCCGGCGATCACCGCCTCGCCGGTCTTCTCGACGCGCACCGTATCGAAGGCAGGAACAACCTGCGTTTCGGTGGCGTTCGGAGCAGGCTGTTCTGCGGGCTGCGTGCCGGCTTCGGGGGTCGCCTCAGGCTGCGCGGCAGCCTCAGGCTGGGCAGTGGCCTCCGGCTGTGCGGCGGCTTCCGGCTGGGTGGTCGCTTCCGGCTGGACGGCAGCCGTCTGCTGCTCGGCCGAAGCCGCGGGGGTCTGTTCCGGCTGTGCGGCGGTGGTCTGTTCCTGCGCCTGCGAAGCCGGTTGCTCCGGTGCAGCGGCCGTCGTCTCCGGCTGGGCGGCGGGCTGTTCGGCCGCCGGCTCAGCCGCGGGCTCAGCGCCGGCGGTTTCTGCGGGCGCAGCGGGGGCCGGGGCCGTCTCAGGCGTGGCCACAGCGGGGGCGGGCTGGCCCATCCATTGCTCGCGGGTCAATCCAGCGATTCCGACAGCTGACACGATGGCGAGGCCGGTAAGCACCAAGATGGGGGTTGTGTTCTTCATGTCCATGCCGTTCCTAAAGGGCGTAACCCCTTTCGCGGGGCTGATATCTTCCTTTAATAGGACGCCCGGGGCGTTTTCGCAAAGAAATGCTTAGGATTATTCAGCCCCGGCGGGCCAAAATTGACCCGAATCAGGATTTTTCAGGAGTTCCCCGATGAGCCCGCCCCGAAAGCTTTGCGTCTACTGCGGTTCCGGCAATGGACGCAACCCGGCCTACGTGGCTGCCGCCCGGACGCTCGGCAAGGCCATGGCGGATGCGGGAATCGGCCTCGTCTACGGCGGGGGAAGCCTGGGGCTGATGGGCGAGGTGGCAAGATCCGTGCTCGACAACAGCGGCCATGTGACGGGCATCATCCCCGAGTTCCTGGCTAACCGGGAGCGGATGCTGACCGACGTCAACGAGCTCGTCGTCACGGCCGACATGCATGAGCGCAAGATGACGATGTTCGCCCGGGCCTCGGGCTTCGTGGCGCTTCCGGGCGGCCTCGGCACGCTCGAGGAACTGGCCGAGATCTCCACCTGGGCGCAGCTTGGCCAGCACCACAAGCCCATCATCCTCTGCAACGTCGAGGGCTATTGGGATCCGCTGGTGACACTCTTTGACCACATGCGGGCGGAGCGCTTCATCCGCGAGGGGCTCGAGTTCAGCATGGACGTGGTGACGCGGGCCGAAGACGTCGTTCCCGCCTTCGAGTATCGCCTGAAGGTCACGCCGGAACTGGTGCCCGACCAGCCCCTGCTCAACAAGATGTAGGATCAGACCGGTTCCATCTCCTGGCGCCGGACCCGCTCGTCGCGGATGGCGGCCACGGAGAAGATGGCAAGCGCCACCCAGATGATCACGAAGGAGGCGAGCTTCACCGTGTCCATGGGCTCTCCGAAGACGAAAACCGCCGTCAGGAAGACGAGCGAGGGCGAGATGTATTGCAAGAGGCCTGCCGTAGAGTAGCGGATGCGCCGGATCGACGCCGCAAAGAGCATGAGGGACACCGCCGTCATCACCCCGCAGCCGATCAGCATCGAGGTGTTGAAGACCGACGTGCCGAAATAGGTCTCGCCGCGTGAATGCAGCCACCACTGCGCGCCGAGAAGCGGCAGCGCGATGATCGCGACCTCGATCAGGAAGCCCTGGGTGGGACCAACGGGGATGGTCTTCCTGAGGAAGCCATAGAGGCAGAAGGTGACGGCCAGCATCAGGCCCAGCCAGGGGATGTGACCCAGGGCGATGGTCTGAACCAGCACCGCGACCGTCGTCAGCGCCAGGGCCAGCTTCTGCGCCGTGGTGAAGCGCTCGCCGAGGAAGAGATAGCCCATCACGACATTGAGGAGCGGGTTGATGAAATAACCAAGGCTCGACTCCAGCGTGCGGCCCTGCCCGATCGACCAGACATAGAAGCCCCAGTTGAAGACGATCAGGAAGGAGGTGAGCGTGAGGATCGCCAGGTTCCGCGGACTTGCCACCGCGCGCCGGACCTCCGGCCACTGCCCGAGGTACCAGACCACCGCCACGGCGATGGGCAGCGCCCAAATCCCTCGATTGACGGCGATTTCCACGGGCGAGATGTAGCGGATGAGCCCGAAATAGACCGCCATGCCGCCCCAGACCAGATGCGCCATCACGGCCAGCACCACGCCCTTCTCGGCATTCGTCAGTGCACGGGACACAGGTCTCTCGTCGGCAACCGTCATCCGCGCCGTTTAGACCTTGGGAAGGCGGCTGAGCAGACCTGCATGGGGCATGGTCTCATGCCCCATGCGCATGCCGCAGGCCGCTCAGACGGCCGGCACGCCGTTCCTGACCAGCTTGTAGATGAGGGCGTCGGACAGCGCCTGGAAGGAGGCCTCGACGATGTTGGGGGAGACCCCGACCGTGAACCAGCGGTTGCCCTTGGAATCGCGGCTCTCGATCAGCACGCGGGTGGTTGCCCCCGTGCCGCCATTCAGGATGCGCACCTTGAAATCCACGAGTTCCATGTCGTCGATGAAGCCCTGGTACTTGCCGAGGTCCTTGCGGAGCGCCACGTCGAGCGCATTCACCGGGCCATTGCCCTCCCCGGCATTGAGATAGACCTGATCGTCGACCTTCACCTTGACGACCGCCTCCGAGATCATCTCGCGGTCGCGCTCCTCGACGATCACCCGGTAGGACAGCACGTCGAAGTATTTGGGAACGCCACCGAGGGCGCGGCGGGCCAGGAGTTCGAATGACGCGTCCGCCCCGTCATAGGCATAGCCCTGGGACTCGCGCTGCTTCACGTCGTTAAGGAGACCATCGAGGCGGCTGTCATCCCGGGCGACCTCCACCCCCATGCGCTGCAGGGCGGCAACGAGGTTCGACTTGCCGGCCTGATCCGAGACCAGCACCTGGCGGCGGTTGCCAACGGCATCCGGCGGAATGTGCTCATAGGTCTCGGGCTCCTTCATCAGGGCCGAAGCATGAATGCCTGCCTTGGTGGCGAAGGCGCTCTTGCCCACATAGGGGGCCTGCTTGTTGGGCGAGCGATTCAGGAGTTCGTCGAAGGCGCGCGAAATATGGGTCAGCTGCGCGAGCTTTTCGTGATCGATCCCCGTCTCGAAGCGCTCCGCGAAGTGAGGCTTGAGGACGAGTGTTGGAATGATCGACACGAGATTGGCGTTGCCGCAGCGCTCCCCGATGCCGTTGAGCGTGCCCTGAACCTGCCGCACGCCGGCGTCGACGGCCGCGAGCGAATTGGCCACCGCATGCTCGGTGTCATTATGCGCATGGATGCCGAGATGCGAGCCGGGCACGCGGCTTGCCACGGCGCGGACGATGTCGGAGACTTCCGCCGGAAGTGTTCCGCCATTGGTGTCGCACAGCACCACCCAGCGGGCGCCGGCCTTCCAGGCCTCCTCCGCGCAGGCGAGCGCATAGGACGGGTTCGCCTTGTAGCCATCGAAGAAGTGCTCGCAGTCG
>JADCDC010000511.1 GCA_020252385.1 Aestuariivirga sp. | reverse complement strand
TGGGGGTCGCTTCGGTCTGGATGAACATGTCCGATTCCTCTGGTCGGGAATGATATAGGCCCAGTTTAGAACCATTTCAAACTGTTCAAACGGCTGGCACCCGAAAAGGGATCAGGAGACGATGAATCCGACGATCTCCCGGGTCTTCCTCAGGATCGGCGCTGCGATGGCCCGGGCCCGCGCCGAGCCATCCTTCAAGACCCCCTCCACATAGCCGGGGTCCGCCTGCAGGCGCTTGGTCTCCTCGCCCACCGGCCCCAGCTTCGCAACCGCAAGGTCTGCCAGGGCGTTCTTGAAGACGGAGAACTGGCCGCCGCCATACTGCCCCAGCACCTTCTCGACGCTGTCGCCCGAGAGTGCGGCATAGATGCCAGTGAGATTGTCGGCCTCGGGCCTACCCTTCAGCCCCTCCGCCGCGGAGGGCAGCGGCTCCGCATCGGTCTTGGCCTTGCGGATCTTGCGCGCGATCGTGTCGGCGTCATCGGTGAGGTTGAGGCGGGAAAGGTCGGAGGGGTCGGACTTCGACATCTTCTTGGTGCCATCGCGGAGGCTCATCACCCGCGTCGCGGGGCCGGTGATGTAGGGTTCCGGCGGCACGAAGAACACGCCGTCCTCGATGCCCGCTGCCTTGATCGCATCAGCATAATCGATGTTGAACTTGTTGGCGATGTCGCGGGCGAGTTCGAGGTGCTGCTTCTGGTCCTCGCCCACCGGCACGTGGGTGGCGTGATAGCCGATGATGTCCGCCGCCATCAGCACGGGATAGGTATAGAGCCCGACGGAGGCCGCCTCCTTGTCCTTGCCGGCCTTCTCCTTGAACTGCGTCATGCGGTTGAGCCAGCCGATGCGCGCCACGCAGCCCAGGATCCAGGCGAGTTCCGCATGCTCGGCCACCTGCGACTGGTTGAAGATGATGCTCTTCCGGGGGTCGAGGCCGCAGGCGAGATAGGCCGCCGTCACGTCGATGATGGCCTTGCGCAGTTCCGAAGGATCCTGCCACACGGTGATCGCATGCATGTCGACCACGCAATAGATGCACTCATGCGTGTCCTGCATGTGGATCCAGTTCAGCATGGCGCCGAGATAGTTCCCGAGATGCAGGTTGCCCGTCGGCTGCATGCCGGAAAAGACGCGCGGGACGAACTTGGACATGACGAACCCCTCAGCCAGAAATCGCGCCGCTTATGCCCGCAAAACAACCCCCTGAAAAGAGCCTCGCGCACGGCTTGCCTTGGGCCCTCGAACACGGTCTAAGCTCTTCCCATGCCAGAGCTTCCAGAGGTCGAAACCGTCCTGCGGGGATTGAAACCCGTGCTCGAGGGACGCCGCATCGACACGGTCACGCTGCGGCGGGCGGGCTTGCGCTTTCCGTTTCCGGCGGATTTCGCTGCCCGCCTCGCCGGCAGCCGGGTGACGGGGCTGTGGCGGCGGGCGAAGTACCTTCTCGTGGCGCTCGACACGGGCGAGATCCTGCTGGTCCATCTCGGCATGACCGGGCGCTTCACGGTGTTTTCGCACACCGCCACCCGCAATCTGGGGGAGTTTTATTTCGAGGCCGCGGCGGGGGCAGCAGGCGATGGCCCGCATGACCATGTCGTGCTTGGCCTCGACGATGGAACCCGCCTTGTCTACTCCGACCCCCGGCGCTTCGGCATCATGGACCTGTTCCCCGAAGCGGAGGCCCCGTCCCACAAGCTGCTGCGCGGCATCGGGGTCGAGCCCCTCGGCAATGGTTTCGACGCGCTCTACCTGGCGGAGCGGTTTCGCGGCAAGGCGGCCCCCCTCAAGGCCGCACTTCTCGACCAGCACATCGTCGCGGGGCTCGGCAACATCTATGTCTGCGAGGCGCTCTTTCGCGCCGGCCTGTCGCCGCGGCGCAAGGCGCGCACGCTGGTGCGCCGCAAGGGCCATGATCCACGGCTCGAGGAACTCGTGCGCCAGATCCGCGAGGTTTTGGGCGAGGCCATCGCCGCCGGCGGCTCCACCTTGCAGGACTTCGCCCACACCGATGGCGCGCAGGGCGCTTTCCAGCAGCGCTTTCTCGTCTATGACCGCGAGGGCGAGCCCTGCGCCCGCTGCGGATCCGGCATCGAAAGGCTTGTGCAGTCGGGCCGATCCACCTTTTACTGCCGCAAATGCCAGAGTTGAGGGACGCCATGGCCTACCAGAACATCATCATCGAAACGCGCGGGCATACTGGCCTCGTCACGCTCAACCGGCCGCAGGCCCTCAACGCGCTGAACGAGGCGTTGATCGCGGAACTGAACGAGGCGCTTGCCGCCTTCGAGGCCGATCCGCTGATCGGCTGCACCGTGATCACCGGCAGCGAAAAGGCCTTCGCCGCGGGAGCCGACGTCAAGGAAATGGCGCAGAAGACCTATGTCGATGCCTATCTGGGCAAGTTCCTGGAAGGCTGGACGCGGATCTCGGAGACCAGAAAGCCGGTCATCGCCGCCGTCTCGGGCTTCTGCCTCGGCGGCGGGCTCGAACTCGCCATGATGTGCGATTTCATCATCGCCTCGGAAACCGCCCGCTTCGCGCTCCCTGAGATCACGCTGGGCATCATGCCGGGGGCGGGCGGCACGCAGCGCCTGCCGCGCTTCATCGGCAAGGCCAAGGCCATGGACCTTATCCTGACAGGGCGCATGATGGATGCCGCCGAGGCGGAGCGCTCAGGCCTCATCGCTCGCGTCGTGTCACCGGAGAAGCTTCTGGACGAGGCGCTTGCCGCCGCGGCCCGGATCGCCTCCTTCTCCCAACCGATCGTCATGATGGCCAAGGAGACGGTGAACCGCGCGGAGGAGACGACGCTCTCCGAGGGATCAAGGTTCGAGCGCCGTCTGTTCCTCTCGATGTTCGCCACCGCGGACCAGAAGGAGGGCATGCAGGCCTTCATCGAGAAGCGGAAGCCGAGCTTCCGCAATCAGTAGGCGCTGGGCAACCAAAAGTTTCATTTACCTTCAAGTTTGCAATTTTAGTTAGAAATGCCACGACATTTTCGTGGTATGTTCCACCTGGCGTTTACCCACAGCACGATAAGAACGGAGAGAAGCGCACTTAAAGCTTGTCCTTCAATTGTGCTCAAGTTATCCACATACCGATTTCAGGTTGTGTGGACTGCCATTTATGAGAAACGATACAGAGAGAGTTCGAGGGTCTGCATCGCAGATAAGAGCCAGGGTTGCCTTCCTGAGGTTTGGCATGGGTCCCAAGCCGGGCGGCGCCTCACGACTCGGGTCGAGCCTCAATGCCGCGCGGGACGCCTGCCTTCAGGAGCTCGAAGACCCGCAGGCAGCACTGATCACCGATCCGGCACTGCCGAGCTGTGAGGAATGCTGCCGGATGTCGGTGGTCATCTCTCCGCAGGCCGTCCGCGACCTCCTGAAGCTGGAAACCAACGCCCGCATCGCCAAGCATCTTGTGCCCGAAGTTGGCTTTGTCGAGCGGCTGGTGCTGTTCTGGTCCAACCATTTCAACGTCTTCAGCCGTGGCATGGAGTCCATGCTTGCCCTGATGGGCAACATGGAGCGCACCGCAATCCGCCCGCATGTGCTTGGCAAATTCCCCGACATGCTCAAGGCGGTGATGAGACACCCGGCGATGCTGCGCTATCTCGACAACAACGTCTCGATGGGCCCCAACTCGGTGCAGGGCCTCCGGCTGAAGCGGAGCTACAACGAAAACCTGGCGCGCGAGATCCTTGAGCTGCACACGCTCGGTGTCCAGGGCGGCTACACCCAGCAGGACATCATCAACCTCGCATTGATCATCACCGGATGGACCGTGAATTCGGCCACACCGGAGAACGTCGCCGGCCAGTTTCGATTCAACCCCGATTGGCATGAGCCGGGCGCCTTCACGGTTCTTGACCGCAGTTTCGCGCAGGGTGGCATCGAACAGGGTCTGGCCGCGTTGGACATGCTGGCACGTCATCCCAAGACGGCCGAGCATATCGCGTTCAAGCTGGTACAGCACTTCGTGACCGACAAGCCGACATCGGCGCAGGTGAGGGCGCTGTCGCGAGTCTTCACCAGAACCCAAGGCGATCTCAAGGAGGTCGCGGGAGCCCTCCTGGGCATGTCCGGCGCCTGGACCGCACCGCTCGTCCGCATCCGCCAGCCCTATCTCTGGGCAATGGCCGTCTCGCGGGCCTTGTCCATGGAGCCCGGCATGGTCAATCGCATTCACTATCCGTCAACCCGGATCATGTGGGGCAACGATCCATGGGGCCGGCAGACTCCCGACGGCTATCCAGATGAAAACTACTTCTGGGAGAACGCGAACCACATGCGGATACGCCTGGAAGCGATGAACATCTTCATGGACACATACCAGTCTCGCTTCGCCTCGGTGATAGCGAACGTCGAAAGACTGCCCGACGACCTGCTTCCCGGAGCCATGTCGCCACGATCGAAACAGGCCGTGGTGGATGCCGCGAGACAGATTTCCCGCAGGGCCGGCCTGGCCATGCTGTTTCTCAGCCCTGAATTCATGCGCAGGTGAGCAAGATGTCCGACAATGATCACGTGACCGCGCCAGTTTCCTCCCGCATCATCGATGCCGCAGCAGACGGCTGCGAGGAATCGCGCCTGCTGCTCAGGCGGCGGGACTTCATGGCACTTTCCGCCGGATTCTTCGCATGGGCCTTTGCGCCCCGAATCGCGGATGCCGCGACAGGTCAACAGCCGCGCCTGCTGATCGTCCTCCTCTCGGGCGGCGTGGATGGGCTTCACGTCGCTGTCCCCGCCGATGACCCGGCCTATGCCGCGGCACGCGGCGCGATCGCCCTCGACAGGGCGACGATGCTGCCCCTCTTCCAGCCTGACCAGAAGCCAGGCAAACGCTTCCTGCTCCATCGGAGCCTGCCGAAGTTCCACAGCATGTTCCAGTCGGGTGAGGCTTCGCTGGTCCACGCCATCGCACCGCCCTTGCACAACCGCTCGCATTTCGACTGCATGCACAATCTGCAGGCTGGCCTTCCGGGCGGCAGGCCGCGCAGTGTCACCAGCGGCTGGCTGAACAGGCTCATGGGCGTTCTGCCGTCCAGCAATCCCGTCAGGGTCGGTGGCGCGCTGCAGGTGGGGCCCATGCCGCTCATCCTCAGCGGTGAGCAGCCAGTGCTTGGCTGGACGCCGACGACGGAGACCCGCTGGCCGAATTTCAACGACCAGCTCCTCGGTCTTTACCGCGATACCGACACAGCACTTCACCGGCACCTTTCTGCCGGACTCGCAGTCAGCCGCATCGCATCGCAATCGACTGGGCAGAGCCTTTCCACGGGCAACCTGACGCCCCTGCAAACCGCATTCCGCGGTGCTGCCCGCCTGCTCGCCGCTGACGATGGCCCGCGCATCGCGGCGCTCAACGTGATGGGCTGGGACACCCATGTCAGCCAGATCCAGACCATCACGTCACTGCTTTCCGGCTTCGACACCGCGCTCGACGATTTCCGCATCGCCATCGGCGGCGCATGGAGCAACACCGTCGTGGTCTGCGTCACGGAGTTCGGCCGCACGGCGCGCATCAACGGCACCAACGGCACCGACCATGGCGTCGGCACCGTGGCGTTCCTGGCAGGTGGTGCGGTGGCCGGTGGCAAGGTCCACACCGATTGGCCGGGTCTTGCGCCCTCGCAGCTCATCCATCATCGGGACCTCCGCGCCACGATCGACACGCGATCACTCTTCAAGGGTGTTCTCGCCGATCACCTGGGCGTCGCCAGATCGCTGCTCGACAGCCAGATCTTCCCGCAGAGCAGAGACGTCGAACCGCTCAGGGACCTCCTGAAGGCGCCAAGCGCAACCATGCGTAACGCCAACAAGGCGGCGACTGCGCCAACCCAGCCGCTCGCAACTGGCATCGCGCAGTTCCGCAGGGAAACCGCGGTGAATTGACGAGCGCGGGTGGCCCCGCACCTTCTCGCTGGAGCATGTTCCGACCAGGTGGAATCACCTGGTCGAAGAGAACTCGTTCCAGATCACATGCTTGAGCATGATCTTGCCGCAAGAGTGGTTCCCACTTTTGCGGATCATGCTCTAAGGGTAGATCACACCCTTCTTGACGATGATGTTGCCGTAAAGCCGCGGCTCGCTCGAGGCGACGATGGCGAAGCAAGACCGGACCTTGGTGTAGAAGTCGCTGCCGACCAGCGGCACGATCTTCTGCTTCCGCTCATGCTTGCGCAGGACGTCGGCGAAATCCTCGAAGACGGGTTCCATGCGCGTGGGGTCGAGGTAGGCGGCCGGCCTCCACACGGCTTCCGTCACC
>JADCDC010000510.1 GCA_020252385.1 Aestuariivirga sp. | reverse complement strand
TCCTTCGCCGGCGGACTTGATCATCGGTAGGCTGTAGGCGTTCCTCACCCATGTCTCCTGCTTGTCGACCGGCAGCAGCCAGCCGTAGAACAGATAGGCGATCGCCACGAAGATGAAACCCCTCGCCACGCCGAAGATGAAGCCCAGCGTGCGGTCGAAGGAGCCGGCCGAGGAATCGACCACATAGTCCGAGATTTTGACGCTGATGATCGAGACGATGATCAGCACCACGAGGAAGGCCGTCGCACCCACCGCGATCTGCGCCAGGATCTCCTTGTCGAGATAGGGCACGTTGGTCTTGGCGAATTCGACGAAGGAGGGCTGCTTGATGGCGAAATAGGCAGCGACCGCCGCCGCACCCCAGGCCACCAGCGACAGGACCTCGCGGGTGAAGCCCCGCGCCAGCGCCAGAAGGCCGGACACCAGCATGATGCCAAGGAGGATGAAGTCGAGAAGGGTAAACGGCATCTCGTGTTCCTGAAGGGTCCTTCGACCCGCATTGGGGGTTCTTATAGAAAGGAATCGATTGGTAGCCTAGGCGATTCTCCGCTGTCCACGGTCCTGGGCGGCAGACCAGGCGACGAGGTCCATGATCGTTTCCATCGCCCTCACCTTCAGGCCCTTGAAGCCCGGCTGCTCCGGCGTGGCGGCGATCACGGCCTCCTTCAAGCCCAGCTTCTGGGCTTCCTTGAGGCGGGCTTCGGTCTGGCCAACAGGGCGGATGGCGCCCGAGAGCGCGATCTCGCCGAACACCGCCGTGCCGGGCGGAATGATCGTGCCGGTGAGCGAGGAGAGGAGGGCGGCCGCCACCGCGAGGTCAGCCGCGGGCTCTCTTACCTTCAGGCCGCCCGCCACGTTCAGATAGACGTCGTTCTGCCCGATCTGCACGCCGGCCCGCGCCTCCAGCACCGCGAGGATCATGGCAAGCCGGTTCGAATCCCAACCCACGGTGGTCCGTCTCGGCGTTCCGAGCGGGGAGGGGGAAACCAGCGCCTGCACCTCGATCAGCAGGGGACGCGTTCCCTCCATGCCGGCGAAGACGGCGCTGCCCGGTGCCGGGTGCTCGCCCGAGCCCATGAACAGGCGCGACGGATTGGTCACCTCGGCGAGGCCTCCATCCGACATCTCGAACACGCCGATCTCGTCGGTGGGTCCGAAGCGGTTCTTCACCGCGCGCAGGATGCGGAACTGATGGCCGCGGTCGCCCTCGAAATAGAGCACGGCGTCCACCATGTGCTCGACCACCTTGGGCCCCGCGATCTGCCCGTCCTTGGTCACATGGCCCACGAGCAGCACCGCCGTGCCCTTCTGCTTGGCGAAGCGCACCAGCGCCTCGGAACCGGCCTTCAGCTGCGAGACCGTGCCGGGTGCCGCCTCGATCGTCGGCGCCCACAGCGTCTGGATCGAATCGATCACCGCGATGGCGGGTGGCTTTTCTTCCGACAATGTTGCCAGGATGTCGGACACGTTGGTCTCGGTGGCCAGCAGCACCGGCGCATCGGCAAGGCCCAGCCGCTCGGCCCTTAGCCTCACCTGCGCGATGGCCTCCTCGCCGGAGATGTAGACGACGCGCTCGCCCTTTCGCGCCAGGGCGGCCAGCGCCTGCAGCAGCAGCGTCGACTTGCCGATCCCGGGGTCGCCGCCGATCAGCACGCCCGAGCCCGGCACGAAGCCGCCGCCCGCCACCCGGTCGAGTTCGGCAATGCCCGTCACGATGCGGGGCGGCTGCGGCGTCTCGCCCTTGAGGCCCACGAGGCGCGTCGCCCGCCCTTTCGGCAGTCCCGCACCCTTGGAGCCCGAAAGCGGGGCCGCCGCCTGCTCCTCCACGATGGTGTTCCATGCCCCGCAGGCATCGCAGCGGCCCGACCACTTGGTGGAGGCGGCGCCACAGCTCTGACAGACGAAATGTGAGGTTTTGGCCATGCCCCTCTCTAGCGGAACAATCGGCGAACGGGAAGCGGAATTGACCTGCATCATGTGGGAATTGGGCCGATCCTGCTTTCCTGAAACCTCAGGCAGCGTTAGACGAAGCCACAGGAGACCGCCGTCAAGCCGCAAGGCTGAAACGCGCGAGAGGGACGGAGCGGAGCGCGGGACGGCCTCCGCTCCGTCTCGTTTTCACCTGTGCTGAACGTCGAAAGGGCCCTGCCGTTCGAGCCCCGCCAGCAGCACATCGACCGCGTGGCGCGCGCGCGACAGCGTCGGCGCTGGATCGTCGGAGGTGGCGATCCAGAGCGCAACATCGATCAGGGCGCCGTTCACGAGGCGGGCCATCGCCTCGGGGTCGGAGGGAGCGATCCGGCCGGACGCCATCAGGTTGGCCAGCGCGTCGCGCAGGGGGGTGATGGAGGAGACCTCGTCGATTTCGCGCAGCCGCTGGCCCAGCACGGCGGGCGCGTCGCGCAGGAGGATGCGCTGCACCTCGGCGTTGAGCGCCTGATCCAGCCACAGGCGGCAGCAAGCGCGGAAGGCGTCCCACCGGTCGCCGTGCCGCCGCTCCTCCGCCGTCAGGCGCTCGCCGATCTCGCAGTCGATCTGGCGGACGACGGCCTCGAGCAACCCCTCCTTCCCGCCGAAGTGATGGTAGAGGGCGCCACGCGTCACCCCGGCCTCGGCGCAGAGCGCATCCATCGACGTGTCGCCATAGCCGTGCTCCGCGAAGGCGCGGCGGGCGGCTGCCACAAGGCGGGCGGTCGTCTCGGCCGACATCTGTTGCCGGGTCTGGGAGGCCATGATGCCGC
>JADCDC010000051.1 GCA_020252385.1 Aestuariivirga sp. | reverse complement strand
GGCCTTCGATCCCAGGCTCCTGCTGATGGACGAGCCCTTCGGGGCCCTGGACGAGATCGTCCGCGACATGCTGAACCAGCAACTCCTCGAGCTCTGGGACAGGACGAAGAAGACGGTGGTCTTCGTCACCCACTCGATCCCCGAGGCGGTGTTCCTGTCGACCAAGATCGTGGTGATGAGCCCGAGGCCCGGCCGCATCATCGACGTGATCGAGACCGGCTTCCCGCGCCACCGCTCGCTCGACATCCGCGAAACGCCGGAGTTCCTGAAGATCGCGCAGCGGGTGCGCGAGGGGCTCAGGGCCGGCCATTCCTATGAGGATTGAGTGAGCGCCAGCACCGCCAGCGCCACAAGGCCTCGCGCAAAGGAAGAGGGCAGTGCGCTTCCGGTGGCGGTGGTCTGCCTCGTCATCCTGCTGGTCTGGTACATCGCCGCCATCCCGATGAACTGGGTGGTGACGGAGCCCAAGATCGCCGCGGCCGGCGGCGGGCTTTCCAACATCCTGTCCTTCTCCTGGAGCGAGGCGCGCCCCGTCATCCCCGCGCCGCACCAGATCGCGCTGGAGCTGTGGAACAGCGTGTTCGGCGTCAAGCCGTGGATGCCGAAATCGCTCGTCTACCACGGCTGGGTGACGCTCTCCTCCACCCTCCTCGGCTTCTTCCTCGGAGCACTCCTCGGCATCGCGCTGGCGATCGCCATCGTGCATGTGACGTTCCTGGCGAAGAGCCTGATGCCGTGGATCATCGCCTCGCAGACGATTCCCATCCTGGCGATCGCGCCCATGGTCATCGTGGTGCTGGGCTCGCTCGGCTTCACCGGGCTCGTGCCGAAATCGCTGATCTCGATGTATCTCTGCTTCTTCCCCGTCACCATCGGCATGGTCAAGGGCCTGACCTCGCCCGAGACGATGCAACTCGATCTCATGCGCACCTACAACGCCTCGACATCGGAGGTGCTGTGGAAGCTGCGTTTTCCCGCCTCCGTGCCCTTCCTCTTCACCTCGCTCAAGGTGGCGGTGGCGATCGCCTTGACCGGCGCCATCGTCGGCGAGATGCCGACGGGTGCCGTCGCGGGGATCGGGGCGAGGCTGCTGCAGGGCTCCTATTTCGGGCAGACCGTGCAGATCTGGGCCGCACTGTTCATGGGCTCCTTCATCGCCGCCGGCCTCGTCTGGCTGGTCGGCGTTGTCGAGCGCTTCACGCTCCGCCGCATGGGGGCGAGGCCATGAGGAAGTGGCAACTCTCCGACATTCTCTATCCCATCATCTTCGGCATCGGCGTGCTGGCGCTGTGGCAGGCGGTGGTGAAGGGCTTCGGCGTGCCGCCCGTGCTGCTTCCCGCACCCACCGACATCGCCGCGAAGTTCATGTCCTCCCTGCCGATCCTGTGGGTCGATTTCGTGCAAACGGTGATCCGCGCGGTGATCCCGGGCTGGATCATCGGATCGCTGGCGGGCTTCCTCGTCGCCATCCTGTGCGACCGCATTCCGTTCCTGCGTCGCGGCCTGCTGCCGCTCGGCAACCTGGTGGCGGCACTCCCCATCGTCGGCATGGCGCCCATCCTCGTCATGTGGTTCGGCTTCGACTGGCATTCCAAGGCCGCGATGGTGGTGGTAATGACCTTCTTCCCCATGCTCATCAACGCCACCGCCGGCCTCCAGGCCTCGGGCCATCTCGAGCGCGACCTGATGCTGAGCTACGGTTCCTCCTGGTGGCAGACGCTGCTGAAGCTCCGGCTTCCGGCCGCCATGCCCTTCGTCTTCAACGCGCTCAAGATCAATTCCACCCTGGCCATGATCGGGGCCATCGTTGCCGAATTCTTCGGCACGCCAACCATGGGCATGGGCTTCCGCATCTCGACGGAAGTTGGCAGACTGGGGCTCGACATGGTTTGGGCCGAAATCGCGGTGGCTGCCATCACGGGTTCGGTTTTCTACGGTCTCCTGGTGTTCCTCGAACGCCGGGTGACCTTCTGGCATCCGTCCTACCGGCGGTAGGACGGCAATCACAGCAACAAGGAAGGAGACAGGGAAGATGAAGAAGTTTCTGATATCGGCGGCGGCCTTGGGCGCGCTCCTGCTGAGCGGTTCGGCCGCCATGGCGGAGGCGGTGAAGCTGCAGCTCAAGTGGGTGACCCAGGCGCAGTTCGCCGGTTACTACGTCGCCGCCGCCAAGGGCTTCTACAAGGAAGCGGGCCTTGACGTGACGATCCTGCCGGGCGGCCCCGACATGAACCCGCAGCAGGTGCTGGCCGGCGGCGGTGCGGATGTCGTCGTCGACTGGATGCCCTCGGCCCTTGCCACCCGCGAGAAGGGCTCGCCCGTCGTCAACATCGCCCAGCCCTTCAAGCGCTCCGGCATGATGCTGACCTGCCGCAAGGAAACCGGCATCACCAAGCCCGAGGACTTCCGTGGCAAGACGCTGGGCGTGTGGTTCTTCGGCAATGAATATCCCTTCCTGTCCTGGATGAGCCAGCTCGGCATCCCGACGACCGGCGGGGCCGATGGCGTCACCGTCATCAAGCAGGGCTTCAACGTCGATCCCCTGATCCAGAAGCAGGCCGACTGCGTCTCGACCATGACCTACAATGAATACTGGCAGATCATCGACGCCGGCATCCCGGCCGACCAGCTCGTCACCTTCAAGTACGAGGACATGGGTGTCGCCACCCTCGAGGACGGCCTCTACGTGCTCGAGGACAAGCTGAAGGATCCGGCCTTCGTCGAGACCATGGCGAAGTTCGTCAAGGCGTCCATGAAGGGCTGGGACTATGCCCGCGCCAATGGCGACGAGGCCGCCCAGATCGTGATCGACAACGACGCCTCCGGCGCCCAGACGATCGAGCACCAGAAGCGCATGATGAGCGAGATCAACAAGCTCACCGAAGGCTCCGACGGCACGCTGGACGTCGCCGCCGCCGAGCGCACGGTCGAAACCCTGATGAAGGGTGGTTCCGACCCCGTCATCACCAAGAAGCCCGAAGGGGCCTGGAGCTCGGTGGTGACCGACAAGGCGAAGAGCATGTAAGCGGCAGCGGGCCCTCTCCTCCTGGAGGAGGGGGCCCGGCCCATGCCGGCGCAATCGGAAGCGGCAAAGCCTGGCCGAATCCGCTGCGTCGTGAGCTTTTGACCGGGGTGACAGTTTCCTTAGGGAATGGCAGTGTCTCCCCGCGATTCGAAACTTGGGAGCAGGAAATGCGGCTAACTGTGCTTTGTCTCTCATTCTCCGTGGCAGCGGCGGGGCCGGCCATGGCGGCCTCCTGCGGCAACAACGGCTCCGGCTTCGAGAAGTGGAAGGCCAATTACGCCGCCGAAGCGCAGGCCCAGGGTGTGGGCCGCAAGGGCCTCGCGGCACTCGACGACACGAAATACTCGACCGCCACCATCAAGGCCGACCGGGCGCAGCACTCCTTCAAGCTCAGCCTCGAGCAGTTCATGGAAAAGCGCGGTGCTGCCACCATCGTGCGCCAGGGCAAGAAGCTGAAGCAGCAGAACGCCAAGCTCTTCGCGCAGCTCGAGAAGCGCTACGGCGTTCCGGCGGGCCCGCTCATCGCCATCTGGGGCATGGAGACGGCCTTCGGCTCGTACATGGGCAAGCAGAACACTGTCTCCGCCGTGGCGCCGCTTGCCTATGATTGCCGGCGGCCGGAATTCTTCCGCGAGCAGCTGATCGCCGCCCTGCGCCTGGTGGATGACGGCGTGCTCTCCTCCTCCTCGGTCGGCGCCATGCATGGCGAGGTCGGCCAAACGCAGTTCCTGCCAAAGAATGTCTTCCTTTATGGTGCGGACGGCGACGGCGGCGGCATCAACCTCAACAAGAAGGCCGATGCGCTGGCCTCGACCGCCAACTTCCTGAAAGGCCACGGCTGGCAGCGCGGCAAGGGCTATCAGCCCGGCCAGCCCAATTTCGTAGCCCTCCAGGGCTGGAACGCGGCGAGCGTTTACCAACAGGCGCTGGCCATCATGGGCCGCCAGATCGACGGGGATTGAAACCACCTTGTTCAAGAACGAGCAGAAGCACCCCTTCTACCGGCCGCTGTGGCGCCGTGTCGCCATCGTGGCCACGGTTGCGGCGTGGCTCCTCTTCGAGCTGTGGCAGCAGAGCTCTGGCCTGTGGATCGCGATCGCGGGTGGTATGCTCGTTTATGCGGTCTATACCTTCTTCATCACATGGCCGAAGGACGAGCCGAAGGATGACGCGGGCCCGAACGGCTGATACTGTCGCCCGCCTCGACAGCAGCAAGGGACCCGTCACATGGAATACCGCCAGCTCGGCCGCTCCGGCCTCAAAGTCTCGCTCCATTCGCTGGGCACGATGAACTTCGCCAGCGAAGGCCTGTTCGGCAAGATCGGCACGGTCGGCACGAAGGAGGCGCAGCGCCTCGTCGATGTCGCGGTGGACCACGGCGTGAACCTGCTCGATACGTCCAACATCTATACCACCGGCAAGTCGGAGGAGGTGGTGGGCGAGGTCCTCAAGGGCCGTTCCAGCCAGATCCTGGTGGGCAGCAAGGTGCGCTTTCCCATGGGCAAGGGCCCCAATGAGCAGGGCCTGTCGCGCTATCACATCATCGAGCAGTGCGAGGCGAGCCTGAAGCGGCTCCAGCGCGACCGGATCGACGTCTACTATCTCCACCAGTGGGACGGGCAGACACCCGTCGAGGAGATCATGGAGGCGCTGGACACGCTGGTCAGCCAGGGCAAGATCCGCTACGCCGCCTGCTCCAACTTCTCCGGCTGGCACATCATGAAGTGCCTGATGGCCGCCGAGCGCCACAACTACCAGCGCTTCGTGTGCCAGCAGATCCACTATTCCGTCGAATCGCGCGACGCGGAATATGAACTCCTGCCCATCGCGGTGGACCAGGGTGTCGCCGTGCAGGTGTGGAGCCCGATCGCCGGCGGGCTGCTGTCGGGCAAGTTCCGCCGCAACGCGCCGCCGCCGCAGCTGTCGCGCCACCTCAACGAATGGGGCGAGCCGCCGATCCGTGATGAGAACCGCCTCTACCGCATCATCGAGGCGCTGGTCGAGGTGGGCGACGCCCACGGCGTGTCGGGCGCACAGGTGGCGCTGGCCTGGCTCGCCGGAAGGCCCGGTGTCGCCAACATCATCGTCGGTGCGCGGAACGAGGCGCAGCTCAAGGACAATCTCGCCGCCGCCTCGCTCGTCCTCACGGCGGAGCAGAGGAAGCTCCTCGACGACGTGAGCCTGCAGCCCTTGCTCTATCCCTACTGGCACCAGTGCAACACCGTGGGCGACCGCATGGGCGAGGCCGACCGCGCGCTCCACGCCCCGCATCTCGCCAAGGTGAAGCCCAGGCTGTAGGCCATGGATCAACGAACTCCTCGCAAATGCACTGAAACGTCTTATCCTTCCCCCTCGCCCCCACGCATGTGGGGGAGAGGGAGGGGTGAGGGGGCGTATCCGCGCGCGAGGCGGCCGAGATGGATCGCGGTTTGGGGCGGCGGGTTTGCGACTTCCGACGCAATGACTCGCCGTTGCCACCCCCTCACCCTGCCCTCTCCCCCACATGCGTGGGGGAGAGGAATTGAATCTGATCGTGAATCGATAGCGAAGGAGTTCACCTCATGACCTCGCGCAGCAACCTTACCATCAACCCGCAACGCCTGTGGGACACGCTGATGGAAACCGCCAAGTTCGGCGGCACGCCCAAGGGCGGCATCAAGCGCCTCACCGTGTCGGATGAGGACAAGCGCGTGCGCGACTGGTTCAAGGCCGAGTGCGAGAAGCTCGGCTGCACCGTCGAGGTGGACGAGGTCGGGAACATGTTCGCGACGAGGCCCGGCAAGCGCGAAGGGATCGCGCCCATCGCCATGGGATCGCATCTCGACACGCAGCCCACCGGCGGCAAGTTCGATGGCGTGCTGGGTGTCCTGGGTGCCTTGGAGGCGATGCGCACGCTCGTCGACATGGGCTACGAGACGAATGCGCCCATCATGATCGTCAACTGGACCAATGAGGAGGGCTCCCGCTTCGCCCCCGCGATGCTGTGCTCCGGCGTCTATGCCGGCGTCTTCACCACTGACTATGCCTATTCGCGCGAGGACCGGCAGGGCATCAAGCTCGGCGACGAGCTGGAGCGCATCGGCTACAAGGGCAAGCACAAGGCCGGCGACATCACGTTCCAGGCCATGTTCGAACTCCACATCGAGCAGGGCCCGATCCTCGAGGCGGAGAACAAGATGATCGGCGTCGTCACCGGTGTGCAGGGCATGCGCTGGTACGAGGTGACGGTGAAGGGCCAGGAATCGCACACCGGCGCCACGCCCATGGGCCTGCGCAAGAACGCGCTGCTCGGCGCCTCGCGCATGATCGAGGCGATCCACCAGGTGGGCATGAACCATCTGCCGGGTGTTGCCTCCGTGGGGCTCATCGAGAACCGCCCCAACAGCCGCAACGTGGTGCCGGGCGAAGTCTTCTTCACCGTCGATCTCCGCCATCCGGACGAAAAGGTGCTGGACCGGATGGAGGCGGCGT
>JADCDC010000509.1 GCA_020252385.1 Aestuariivirga sp. | reverse complement strand
CCCGCCGCTCGTCTCGCTCGTCGACGAGATCGCGGAAGGGATCGGCGTCACCATCGGCGACGAGATCACCGTCAATGTGCTGGGGCGCGAGATCACGGCGAAGGTCGCGAACCTGCGGCAGGTGAACTGGCGGAGCTTCGGCATCAACTTCGTCATGGTGTTCACGCCTTCGACACTGAAGGGCGCACCGCACAGCCACATCGTGACGGTGGAGATGGACGGCGGCGACGAGGCGCAGCTCCTCAACAAGATGGCGCGGGCCTATCCTTCCGTGACCGCCGTCAGGGTCAAGGACGCGATCGACATCGTGAGCGGGCTTCTCGAGCAGATGCTGGTGGCGATCCGCGGCGCCAATGTGCTGACCCTGTTCACCGGCATCCTCGTGCTCGCGGGCGCACTGGCGGCGGGGCTTTCCGAAAGGCTCTACGAGGCGGTGGTGCTCAAGACCTATGGCGCCTCGAAGCGCCAGCTGGTGGGCGCCTTCGTCATCGAATATGCGGGGCTGGGGCTTGCGGCCGCGGCCTTCGGGCTCGCCGTCGGTTCCGCTGCCTCGTGGTTCCTCGCGGTCTACATCCTCGAGATGCCGTGGAGCTTCTCCGCCGTGACGGCCACCGCGACCGCCTTGATCGCCATGCTGGTGACGATCATCGCCGGGCTTGCGGTGACCTGGACGGCGCTGTCGGCAAAGCCTGCGCCCTACCTCAGAAACGAGTAGAATTCAGCACCGCTTCCGGATAGCTAGGACCCATGGTCGTTCTCAACCGCATCTACACCCGCACCGGCGATGCCGGGGAAACCGCACTCGGCACCGGCGAACGCGTGTCCAAGGCGCATCTCAGGATCCATGCCTATGGCACGGTGGACGAGACCAACGCCACGCTGGGCCTCGTGAGGCTGCACACCGCGACACCCGACATGCAGAAGCTCGACCAGATGCTGGCGCGAATCCAGAACGAACTCTTCGACCTCGGCGCCGATCTCTGCGTGCCGGACACCGGCAAGGACTTGGGCTACGAGCCCTTGCGCATCCTGCCCAAGCAGTATGAGCGGATCGAGGCGGAGATCGACGAGTTGAACGGCGAGCTCTCGCCGCTCCGTTCCTTCGTGCTGCCGGGGGGACACCCGGCAGCGGCCCAGCTTCACCTGGCGCGCACCATCTGCCGCCGCGCCGAGCGCCTCGTCGTCGAACTCGCATCCCATGCGGACGAGCATGTGAGCGAGGGCGCGATCGCCTACATCAACCGGCTCTCGGACTTCTTCTTCGTGGCGAGCCGCTGGGCCAATGCGCGCTCAGGAGCCGGCGACGTGCTGTGGGTGCCGGGCAAGACACGTCAGGCCTGAGCCGATGTTCGTTCCCCTTCACGATTCGACTCCGCTGAAGGTCATCCGCTTCCAGATCGTCACCATCACCATCATCGCGATCGAGGTCGTGGTGTTCCTGATGACCGGCGCCTTCAACACCGAGCCGGTGCTGGCGGCGATTGCCGCGATCTGGGGCGTGGTGCCGGGCGAGATGACCGGCGCCATTCCGCCGGTCCTGGGCTATGACCCGGTGCCCGAGCCCTTCACCCTGATCAGCTACCAGTTCCTGCATGGCAGCTGGTGGCATCTGATCTCCAACATGCTGTTCCTCTGGGTCTTCGCCGACAACATCGAGGATGCTTATGGGCATGTGGCCTTCGCCCTGCTCTACCTGACCTGCGGGGTGATCGCGGCCCTCGTCCACGTGCTGGTGATGCCCTCCTCCTCCGCCCCGCTGGTGGGCGCGTCAGGAGCGGTGTCGGGCGTGCTCGGCGCCTATCTGGTGCTGTTTCCCAAGGCCCGGGTGTGGATCCTGCTGTTCCTGCGACTGCCGCTCCGCATCGGCGCCATGTGGGTGCTGGGCGGCTGGTTCGGGCTGCAGATCTTCTCCTGGTGGATGACGCGCAATTCCGACAGCGGGATCGCCTGGGGCGCGCATGTGGGCGGCTTCCTCGCGGGGGCGGTGATCACCTATGCCATCCGCCGCAGGTTGTGGCTGAGGCTCAGCGCCTGAACCGCCGCCCTTAGGACTTTCCCAAAGCGTCGCATTCGGCTCCTAAGCGGCGCTGCCGGAATTGACTTGGGGGGTTGCCCTCACTAGGGTCCGCCGCAATTTTCAAAGACCGCCATATCGAGGAACAGAATGAAAGTCCTGGTCGCTGTGAAGCGGGTCGTTGACTACAACGTCAAGATCCGCGTGAAGGCCGACGGTTCGGGTGTCGAACTGGCCAATGTGAAGATGTCGATGAACCCCTTCGACGAGATCGGCGTCGAAGAGGCGGTGCGGCTGAAGGAACAGGGCAAGGCGACGGAAGTCGTGGCGGTGTCGATCGGACCCGCCCAGGCCCAGGAAACGTTGCGCACCGCCCTTGCCATGGGTGCCGACCGCGCCATCCTCGTCAAGACCGACGATCTCGTCGAGCCCTTGGCCGTTGCCAAGATCCTGAAGGGCGTGGTCGCGGCGGAGAACCCGGGGATCGTCATCCTCGGCAAGCAGGCGATCGATGATGACTGCAACCAGACCGGCCAGATGCTGGCGGCCCTCCTCGGTTGGCCGCAGGCGACCTTCACCTCGAAGCTCGAGCCGGGCACGGACGAGGCGCAGATCACGCGCGAGATCGACGGCGGGTTGCAGATGCTGACGGTGAAGCTTCCCGCCGTCGTCACGACGGACCTCCGCCTCAACCAGCCGCGCTATGCCTCGCTTCCCAACATCATGAAGGCGAAGAAGAAGCCGCTCGACGAGAAGACGCCCGCCGACTTCGGCGTCGATACCGCGCCGCGCCTCAAGGTGGTGAAGACCGAGGAGCCGCCGAAGCGCCAGGCCGGCATCAAGGTGGGCTCGCCCGCCGAACTCGTCGCCAAACTCAAGGAAGCGGGAGCGTTCTGACCATGGCCGTCCTCCTCATCGCCGAACATGACAATGCGTCCCTGAAGGACGCGACCCACAAGGCGCTGACCGCCGCTGCCCAGATGGGCGGCGAGGTGCATGTGCTGGTCGCTGGCAACAATGCCTCGGCTGCTGCCGCCCAGGCCGCGAAGCTCGCCGGCGTCACGAAAGTGCTGCATGTCGAGAGCGCGGCACTCGAGCGCCCGCTTGCGGAGCCGATGGCAGCACTCATCGTGGCGCTGGCGCCCGCCTATGACCATCTCGTCACACCCGCGACGGGCAACGGCAAGAACTTCATGCCGCGTGCCGCAGCACTCCTCGACATGATGCAGGTCTCCGATATTTCCGAGGTCAAGTCGCCCGATACCTTCGTCCGGCTCATCTATGCCGGCAACGCGGTGCAGACCGTGCAGTCGCCCGATGCGAAGAAGGTCATCACCGTGCGCACCGCCTCGTTCGCAGCGGCGGGCGAGGGTGGCTCCGCCGAGATCGTGAAGATGGACGCACCCTCCGACCCCGGCCTCTCCGCCTACAAGGGCGAGAACCTCTCGAAGTCGGACCGGCCGGAACTCACCTCGGCCAAGATCGTCGTCT
>JADCDC010000508.1 GCA_020252385.1 Aestuariivirga sp. | reverse complement strand
TTGTCATCCGACTTGATGATGTTCTGGGCGACGGCTTTCTCGCGCAGCTGCTGGATGGCGGCCAGCACGTCATTCTGCTGGCTGACGATCGCCTCGCCCATCATCTTCGTCCAGTCGAGGTCGTCGCTCATCATGCGGACGATCTCGGGATAGTTCAGCAGCGAGACGATGCTTCCATCCCAGTCCGACTTGGGCTTGAGGTTCTTGTCGGTCTTGAGATCCGCCAGGAACCTGTCGGCCTCGATCACCTGCAGCGGATAGAGGGACGCGGCCGAGATCAGCGCCACGAGCTCGTCCGGATAGAGAGCGATGCGCGCGACGAGGATTTCGAGTTCCTCCGCCGTCAGGGGCTCGGGCGCCTGGACCTCCGCTGCGGGGGCACTCGCAGGCACATCCTGAGCCGCGGCTGGCAGGACCCCGATGCCAAGAGCCGCAGCGAGGGCGGCGGAGAGGAGGAGTCTTTGTGCTCGTTTCACGGTCTTTCTCCTGTGAAGGGCGTTCATCTTGATGCGCGAAGAAATCTGCCTGGTCCGTCGAAGCTGCCTCGCAGGCGCCAAAGCTCATGTGCGACGGCCGCTCTTGGCCCGGATGCGGCGAAGCGTGCCCATGGCGGGAGCGGATTCAATCCTTCCCCTGGAAGTCGATGAGTTTGGGCACGTAGCTGATCGCCCAGGCGATCAGCACGCCGAGAGCCGTTTCGAGAAAGCGGTGCAGCGCATAGTCCCAAGGCGCCGCACTGTGATCGAGCAGGACGATGCCGCTGATGTAGCCGGCGACGCGCGCACCCTCCCCGGCCCTCAGAGCCTGCGCCAGCAGCATCGCCAGAAGTATGCCCACGCCGACGACCCATACGCCGGGTGTCAGAAAGCTGAGCGAGGCGCCGCAGATCGCGCCCACGAGGGTGGCGCCGATACGGCGCAGCGCCAGCTTGCGGCTGACTGCAGGGTTCAGATCCGTCACAATGACGGCAGCAATGAAGGCATAGATCGGATAGTGCAGTTCCAGCCAGCCGGCAATGACGAGAGACAGCACGGCCGCGACCGACGCGCGAACTGCCAGCTGGATCCCCGGCCATGCGGCTCTGATTTTCTGAAGAAGTTCGTGAGCCATTCATCTAGTGACTGCCGAGCACCAGCGTCTTGACCGGGATGAAGAGTGCCTGGACACGCAGGATCATGGCGTGCACCAGAGCGACCGCATCAACCGCATGCAGGCCGAAGCGCTTGAACGTTCCGAGGTCTTCGTTCTTCAGCTCCTCATGAAAGCTGGTGTAGGCGTTCACGATGCAGTTGCTGCCGGGCGTCATGCCGTCGAGGCCGCCCGCGAACAGCGGCTCAAGCGTGACCAGCAGCGTGCCGGGCCTGGCGATTGCCGCGACGTCGACGAGCTGTTCCCCGGCGCGCAACTGTCCAGAAGCGATGTAGTCCTGCACACCCACGACGACGAGGGGGATGATCTCGAGCGGCTTCGCCACGCAGGTCGCCTCGGCCGCCATTCCGGGCTTGAGGACGCCGGCCTCGATCTGGTTGAAGCCGGCCTGGAGGCGGCGCGGCCCTCCACCCCCGGGAATGAGAATGCCGGCGGGCCGCATCATCGGATTGACGACGTCACCCACCTGGAGAATGAACTGTGCCAGATTGCCGCTGACACCCGCATAGACCGTCATCTTGGCAAGCTCCACCTCCGCCTGCTTCAGATTGGCCTCGGCGCTTGCCTTCTCGGCCGGCAGGAGCGTGGAAACCCTGATCTCCGATGCGTTCTGCGTGGCCAATGCGGAGGCGAGCTGACCTTCCGCACCGGTGAGCGCGGTCTGGAGCCGCTCCAGTTCGCGCGGGGAGACGGTGCCGGAGTTGCGATCGAACAGCTGCTGCTTGGTGTCCAGCTCGTCGGCAATCTGCTTGCGGGAATTCTCCGCCAGCTGGACCTGGCCGGCAGCAACCGCAATCTCGGCCCGAGCCATGACGATCTGGGCGTCGACTTCGGCGATGCGCCGCCTTGCCAGCTCAAGCGCCGCCTGCTGCTCCGTGCTGTCCAGCTTGAAGATCGGCTGGCCCTCCTTCACCTCGTCGCGCACGTTCACAAATATCTCCGACACGCGCCCCACCGACTCGGGCAGCACCGGAATGGTACGGAAGACCGAGGTGGCGCTGGTCGTGGAGGGGTGAAAGTAGAAGATCGTGGTGATCAGCAGGACGGTGAGGATCAGGCAGCCGGTGATGCCCCAGCGAAGCTCGTACCAGACGGAGAAGAAGGTGATCTTCCGGCCCTGGAGAAAGCGGCGGATGAGATAGTCGGGAAGGATCGTCAGCAGCGAGCAAAGGGTGATTTCAAGCATGATCAGGCATGCTCCACGGGACGGGCAGGCGCCTCGCCCTCACCGGGTTGCGGCGCTGCGGCGAGGATCGTGTCCGGTTCTTCGGTGGGAATGCCTGCGATCTTTTCCGTTGCACCGGCAATCCGGCGCATGGGACCGATGAAATCAGGAAGATCGATCACGGCGAGGAGCAGGCCAAGGACCCAGAAGATGTGCATGTGGGTGAACAGGGAGATGAGGCCCAGCACGGCCACGATCTCGAACTGCAGCTTCTTGTGCCCCATGCGCTCTGGCAGCGAGTGCAGCCAGAAGAAGAAGACGCCCAGCATCACCACGGCAACGATCACGATGACAGTGGTGATGACGTAGAGCATGTCCGTGGCGCCTGGCGCGGTGACGAACCAGGGAAGCGTGTGCGGGGCGAGCGGGTTCACTTCTGCCGACATGATGTCCTGACCTTCGTTCCCTGCAGCCGGTGCTAGAGCCCGCTGCCGGTGAACTGCAGTTCGTAATTGACGATGACGCGGAAATCGTCGCGCTGGGCGCTGGGATCCTCCTTGTCGACGAGCGCATAGCGGGCGCGCAGCCACAGGGGCGACAGCCAGCTCCACTCCGCGCTATCCTCGAGCGAAGTCAGGCGGTAGTCGGCGGTGAAGTCATACTCGTTCTGCTCCTGCAGGTCGTCACCGACATGGAGATCGAAGGCCGCCAAGGCCGTGAGCATGAAGCCCTCGGCGCCAAGTTCCGCGAAATCGAAGGACGCGCCGAGGAGCAGCGCCTGCTCCTCCGTGCGGTTGAAGTCCTCAACGATCATGCTGGTGTAGCCCGGCCATGATCCATACTTCGCCTGCCATGCGGTCTGCGAGCCCGAGAAATCGCCGGCGAAGGTGAACCCCGCCGTCAATGTCAGGCCGTTGTGGATGATGTCGCCCTTGATGCCGCCAATCCATGCCTCGTAGTCAGGGCCTGTCAGAAGTTCATCGCCGATGCCGTACTGGAACATGAACTGCCCGGAGAGGCGGAGCTTCGTGCTCTCCGTGAGGGGATGGGTCCAGACCGCGTCGGAATAGGACGAGGCGAGGAGATCGGGAACGACGTAGAGCGACGTCCTGGCCTTCACCGCCTCGATGGGCGAGAATTCGAGGCCGCCAAGATACATATATTCGTTTTCATTGATGCTGTCGCTTGCCGCCTCAGCGATGTTCACGAACTCATCCGCGTTGCGCTTCTTCATCGCCGTCAGGAAGCCGGCGTAATAGGTGAGCGGACCGATGTCTCCCTTGAGCGAGACGCCCTCGAAGGTGTTGGGCGTCATGCGGTTGTCCTGTGGATTGACTTCCGGCTGATTCACGATCTGCCGGTAGAACGTCAGCACCTGCTCCTCGAACTTCAGGGCGGCATAGGCCTGGCCGAGGACGGAATAGCCCTCCTGATCAGCCTTCAGAAGCAAGGAGCCATCGCGATCTTCCGGCGCCCACACGGGTTGGGAGGTGTAGCCGACGACGCCGAACTTCAGGAAATCGCCGAGCCACGCGGTCTCATAGCCAAGCCATCCGCCAAGGGCCCAGGCTGCGGGATCGGGTGTCGAGCCGCTGTCCGGGTCATCGTAGCGGTCAAGCAGATAGCTGCGGAGATGGAATGTGAAGGTCGCTTCATCGAGGAAGGCGCGCTGGAACTCGCTCACTGGCTCCGGTGCAGGCGCTGGGTCGGCGGCTTCAGCCCCTGTGGCAAAAGCCGCGAGAACGGCTGCGCAGAGGAAAGGAAGATGCTTGCCGCGACGAAGTCTCATCGACATGCGCTCTGGCTCCCAAGAAAGATTCATGTGGAGGAAGCTACCGCCAACGGGGCGGTGCTCACCACCGGGGCTGTGTGAGTCACTGTTAGGCGGCGGCTGCCCCTGCAGCCGAACGTTGATGCCAGAGGGATCAGGCGAGCTTCGGCAGCACCTGGGCACAGCGGTCTTCGTCCTCCAGCACATGCGGCATGCCCGCCTTGTGCAGCGCTTCCGCCAGGCGACTGACCAGCACCGGGTGAATGTTGCGCGATCTCGCATCGGCATGGAAACGCCGGCCATAGCCAGGGTTGATGCGCTCGATGTTCTGGGCCATCTTCCGCGCGAGTTCCATCTGCCCCGCAAGTACTGCGGCTGCCACAACCGCAAGCTGGCCAAAGAGCAACTTGTCCACGTTGATTCGCCGGGCATGTTTCAGCGCTTCGGCCCCATGGCCTTCCGCGAAATGGTAGAGGAACGGCACCATGTGATATGCGTCGGGCTGGTTCGGATTGCGCCGGAAGGATTCCTGCACCAGCGGCAGCGCCTTCTGCCAGTCCATCTGTACGGCGTGCCGCAGCGCAAGATCGGCCATCACTTCCGCATCGAATGGATTGAGGGAGAGGGCTGTGTGATAGGCCTCAAGGCTTTCGGCAGTCTCTCCCGAGAACCACAGCGCCATGGCGAGGGCATGGTAGGCCCGGCTGGAATTGGGCGCCAGCAGGATCGCGTGCCTGGCAAGCATGTTGGCACGCTCCAGCGACGCGCCCGCCTGATGGATCGGATATGACTTGAAGCGCTCCGTGTTGGTCTCGGCCATCGACAGGCAGGCGTAGGCCTCCGCGAAGTGCGGATCTTCCTTGATCGCGCGTTCAAGATGCTCGCGAATCCCGTGGATCTTCTCGGAATCATAGGTGTGAAGGAACTCATGGTACTCGAGCACCGCGAGATAGCTGCGGAGGTGGCGTGGCGGGTCGCCTTCGTGGTCAAGGGCCCTGCTGTGCAGGACGCCATAGGGCTGCGCAAGCCGCTGCACGATCAGACTGGCGATCTCGTCCCTGAGGGCGTGAAGATCCTTGGGCTCGAACATGCGCTCAAAGCGCTCAGACCAGACGAATCGCCCCTCGGGCACCTCCTGAAGAAGCAGCTCCGCCGAAAGCCGGCCTGACGTTAGCGTCAGCGTGCCCGTGAGGACATAGTCCACATCCAGCCTGTTCGGAAGGTCGTGCAGGTCTATCCCTGAATCATGACCACGCGCGGTCTCCGGGCCGAAGACCATGATCGTGGTGAAGCGCGTGAGCCCCGCGATGATCTGGCGTGCGAAGGCCCGTTCGAAGCCCGGGTAGCCTTCGCTTTCCGGACTGCGCTCGAAGGGAACGACGAGCAGCCGGGGGCCGCGGTACGGACGCTGGGCGCGCGGCTCCGTGGCCGCCGGCTGGCCGCCACAGGCCCCGGCCACGAACTGCGGCACATAGGCACCCTTGGGAATCTCGATGCGGAGGCTCGCCCCGGCGCCCTCGGTGAGGTAGTAGCGTTCGAGTTCGCGGCGAATGCGCCCTGCCTCGATCCTGACGATCGAATCACGCTGCGCGTCGAAGTTCTCATCCCGCCCGAGCGCGGATGTCGCGATCGTATAGGCCTTGATACGGTCGCCACGCCCAGCCAGCGTGTCCTCGACGATGTAGGTGAGGAAGTTGCGATGGCGCTGGGACAGGGAAAAGGTTGCAGACCCGAGTATGCGCTCAAGCTCCGCGCGTACGCTGGCCGCCAATTCCGCGTCATCTGCCTTGGGTGTCACGTCTACCGTCATTCCCTGCCTTCCGGCATGACCATCATGTCTGTGTTTCGCGGATCAACTGCATGGCTGCAAATGTTTCTATTTGTTTCGCGCGGTAACTGCAAGGAAATGCGGCGGTACCGTCTGACACAGTGACTCACACAAGGGTCCTGTATCTCGCGTCCATCCCGATCCTATCCTGCAACTCTCGTGAATGCACGGCGGTTGCAAATGATGCGGATTGAACAAACCGGCCAGACCAGACGCGTGATCGAGCGGCTGGTCACGCGCTATCCCGACAAGGCCCAGGAGATCCGGCAGGCTGCGCTGGGCGACCACACCTTTCGCGACGTGTGCGATGACCTCGCGATCGCGCTGGAGACGCTGGCGCGGTTCGAAGCCCGCACCGACGCCAGCAGTTGTCCGGAAATTCCAGAATACAAGGCCATCATCCTCGAACTGGAGGCGGAGATCGGCGCGATGATCTTGCAGCGGAGCGGCAGTGCTGGCGCGTAACCGTAACCAACACCCCGCTCATGGTGGCCTGCACCGCTCCACCTTACGATTGAAAGCCGAGATTGCAGCGCCGTGCTGCTTACCTGCGGCTGCATGACCAGAATTGAACTTGCCTCACAGGAGACGACAATGGCTTCCACCTACAACATGGACCGCTTCCTGGTCATGCACGCCGCCCGCGCCGATCAATGGCGGGAAGTGCTCACCGCGGCGGAGGGTTGGGCTGCGGGAACAGGTGACCGCGCCGCAGTTGAAAAGGAACTCGCCGACATTGCCCTGGTCGAGGAATTCCATGCCTATCCCGGCCTTCGCCTGATGGCGAAGCTCAAGGAACGCATCGGCTCGGCCGATGCGAAGGCCGTCAGCAGCATGGTGCGGCGCATTGCCGATGCCGTTCTCACCAACTCCTACGCCCAGCAATCGGATGCCGATCCGTCCGCGGATGCCGATGATGGATTTCCGGACGTTCTGCCCAGCGTCGTCTCCCACCGTGCCGGCCACCGGCCCTATTTCGAAGTGCTTCTCGTGACACCGCAGCCGCCGTCGCGCTGGCCGGCCATGGCCGCGGAATTCCGCAAGCTGCGCCGCAGCGAGGACGAATTCATCTACGAGCCGGTGATCGTCGGCAGCTTCGAGGACGCGCTGTGCGCCACGCTGGTCAATCCGCAGATTCTCGCGGTGATCGTGGCGGAGGGATTCGCCGTCCGCTCGATCCATGACGCGCCGATCCTGCGCTCGATCCTCGACAAGGCGCTCGGCAAGCACGAGGGCAGCGCCTCCGCTCTCAAGCTTGCAGCCGCCATCAAGCGGATCAGGCCGGAACTCGATCTCTACGTGACGACGGACCGCGATGTCGAAACGCTCGCCGCATCAAGTGATTCCGCCTGCGTGCGCCGTAGCTTCTACGCGGTTGAGGAGGTGCTGGAAATGCATCTCGCCATTCTCGAGGGCATCCAGGCGCGCTACGAGACGCCCTTCTTCGACAATCTGAAGCGCTATGCCGAGCGCCCCATCGGAACCTTCCACGCACTGCCGATCGCGCGCGGAAAGTCGGTGTTCCGCTCCGGCTGGATCCGCGACATGGGCGAGTTCTACGGCATCAACCTGTTCCTCGCGGAGAGCAGCGCCACCACGGGCGGCCTCGACAGCCTTCTCGAGCCCACCGGCAACATCAAGAAGGCGCAGGACATGGCGGCGCGCGCCTTCGGCGCCGATCGCGTCTTCTTCGTGACGAACGGCACCTCGACAAGCAACAAGATGGTGGTGCAGGCACTGGTGGCGCCGGGCGACATCGTCATCGTCGACCGCAACTGCCACAAGTCACACCACTACGGACTCGTCCTGACGGGCGGCCAGCCACTTTATGTCGAAGCCTTCCCGCTGGCGCAGTATTCCATGTATGGCGCCGTGCCGCTGCAGGCCATCAAGACGGCACTTCTCGACCTCAGGGACGAGGGTCGCCTCGACAAGGTGCGGATGCTGGACCTGACCAACTGCACCTTCGACGGCCACATGTACAACACGCGCCGGGTGATGGAAGAGTGCCTGGCCATCAAGCCCGACCTCATCTTCCTGTGGGACGAGGCGTGGTCCGGCTTCGCGCGCTGGTCGCCCTTCCTGCGCGCGCGCACCGGCATGGGTGCGGCCGCCGACATCGAAGCCTGGCTGGCGGACCCCGCTTCAGTCGAAGCCTACGAGAAGCAGCAGAAGGCGCTGGGCGCCAAGCCCACGCGCGAACAGCTGCTGAAGACGCGGCTGATCCCCGATCCGCGCAAGGTGAGGCTCAGGGTGTACCAGACGAATTCGACCCACAAGTCCATGTCGGCGATCCGCCAGGGCTCGATGGTGCTGGTGAAGGACGTGGACTATCCGAAGGTCGAGAGCCAGTTCCACGAGGCGGTCTTCACCCATGCCTCGACGAGCCCCAACCAGCAGCTGATCGCCAGCCTCGACGTGGCCCGGCGGCAGATGGAGCTCGAGGGCTACGGCCTGGTGATGAACGCGATCTCGATCGCGCTGCGCATCAGGACTGCCGTCAAGAACCATCCGCTTATCTCGAAGTATTTCCGCATCCTGGGTGCCGACGAGCTCATCCCCGAGGCCTACCGGCAGTCCGGCTTCAAGGACTATCTCGCCCCCGGCACCAACTGGGGCGACGTGGTGAAGGCGAGGGACGAGGACGAGTTCTACCTCGATCCCACCCGCATGACGCTGGTCTGCGGCGATGCCGGCTTCGACGGCACGCAGTTCAAGGGCCTGCTCGCCAACCGCTTCAACATCCAGGTCAACAAGACCTCGCGCAACTCGGTGCTGCTGCAGTCCAACATCAACAACACGCGCAGTGACGTCGCGCATCTGCTGCGGGTGCTCGCCGAGATCTGCCAGGAGATCGAGGAGGGCCTGCGCAGTGGCGGCGAGGGAGGCCGGAAGGCCTTCGCCAGCCGCACCAAGTCCCTCATGCATGACGTGCCGGACCTTCCGAACTTCAGCCGCTTCCATGACGCATTCCGCAAGGACGCCGGCAAGAAGACACAGGAAGGCGACATGCGCACCGCCTTCTTCATGGCCTACAACGAAGCGCAATGCGAATACGTGCCGCTGAACGGCGCGGAGATCGACAAGCGACTCGCCAGCGGGCCCGAACTGATCTCGGCCAACTTCGTGATCCCCTATCCGCCGGGCTTCCCCATCATGGTTCCGGGGCAGGTGCTGACTGCGGAAACCATCGGCTTCATGCGCAAGCTCGATGTGAAGGAGATCCACGGCTATGAGGCCGCGCGCGGCCTCAAGCTGATCCGACCCGATGCCGTGGGCAAAAAGCCCTGACTCGGCAAGGCGCGCGGACCGGTCATCTCCCCGGTCCCGGTCCGCGCGCCCACTCCGACTGAACCCCGATCTCGAAGCCTGAAACGGCAACGCATCAAGAGGCACCTCACATGTTCAGCTACATTGCAGACACCCTCCGCGCAAATCCGCAGCTGGCGATCTTCCTGACGCTTGCCATCGGCTACTGGATCGGTGCGCGAAAGCTCGGCAGTTTCAGCCTGGGCGCCGTGACCGGCACATTGCTGGCGGGCATCGTCATCGGCCAGCTCGGCATCGAGATCTCCGGGCAGGTGAAGTCGATCTTCTTCATCATGTTCCTGTTCGCCGTGGGCTTCGGCGTGGGCCCCCAGTTCGTGCGCGGCATCGCGAGCGATGGCCTGCCACAAGCGATCTTTGCGGCGGTGGTCTCGGTTCTCTGCCTGCTGTCCGTCTACCTCGCCGCCATCCTGGCGGGCTACGGACCGGGGCTCGCGGCCGGATTGCTGGCGGGTGCTCAGACCATCTCGGCATCGATCGGCCTTGCCACCGACGCGATCAACAACTCCGGCCTGACGCCCGAACAGGCGAAGGCGGAACTGAACCTCATCCCCGTCGCCTATGCCATCACCTATCTGTTCGGCACGGTCGGCACCGGCTGGGTTCTCGCCTTCTTCGGCCCGAAGATTCTGGGCGTCGACATGGTGGCGGAGTGCAAGCGCTATGAACGGGAGATGTCGATCGGCGCACCTGAGTCGGGTTTCCTGAGCGGCCGCCGCAAGCGCGAGCTTCGCGCCTATCGCGTGCGCGAGGGCGGGAAGGCAGTCGGCATGACCGTGGCGCAAGCCGAGCGCGACCTCTTGCCGGGCGAACGCCTCTTCGTCGAAGGCATGCGCAGCGGCGGGGAGATCATTGCCTACACGCCGGAAACAACCTTCAAGGCCGGTGACGTGGTGGCGATCGCAGGCCGCCGCGAGCTTCTCGTGAACGTGCTGGGCCAGGGCGTCGAGGTCGACGACGTCGAACTTCTGGACGTGCCCGTTGAGGCGGTGGACGTGCTCCTCACCAACAAGGATCTCGACGGCCGCACCCTGGCCGAGGCGGCGGAGAGCCCCTTCGCGCGCGGCGTGTTCCTCAATTCGATCCGCCGCGGTTCGACGGCGGTAAACATTCCGGTGCTGCCGCAGACGAAGCTCAACCGCGGCGACATACTTCGCGTTGCCGGCAGCAAGGCCAGCATCGACCGCTTCGTGGCGGCGGCGGGCTTTGCCGACAGGCCGCTGACGGTCACCAACATGACGCTCGTCGGGCTCGCCATCATGATCGGCGGACTGATCGGCGCCTATGTGCTGCCGATTGGCGGGGTACCCATCACCCTGTCGACCTCGGGCGGCGCGCTGATCGCGGGCATCTTCGTCGGCTGGCTGCGCACGGTGAAACCGCAGATCGGTAATGTGCCGCAGCCCACGCTGTGGTTCATGAATTCGGTGGGTCTCAACGTGTTCATCGCCATTGTCGGCATCAGCTCCGGCCCCACATTCATCGCCGGGCTGAAGGAGGCAGGCTTCGGGATCTTCTTCTGGGGCCTGTTCGCCACCGCCGTGCCGATGCTGCTTGCGCCGCTCATCGGCAAGTACATCTTCCGCTTCGATCCGGCCATCAATCTCGGCTGCTGCGGCGGTGCCCGCACCTCGACCGCCTCGGTCGCCATGGTTGGCGAGATGGCGAAGTCGGACGTGCCGATGCTGGGCTACACGGTGCCCTATGCCGTCGGCAACACGCTGCTGACGCTCTGGGGCCTCGTGATCGTACTGTTGATACTTTAGGCGGAAGGGGCGGGGTAGCCGGACCATGGACGTCATGACACGTTTCGAACTCGACGAGCTCTCGACCCTGATCGTCGGCGTGATTGCCCTTTTCGTGGGCGGCTACATCCGCCAGAACATCCCCTTCCTGCGGCGCATCGACATGCCCAATGCGGTGGTGGGAGCCCTGGCGGTGGCGGTGATCGTACTGCTGCTGCAGCTCTTCCTTGACTTCAACGTCGTCTTCGCCTCCCGCCTCAAGGACGCGCTGCTGCTGATCTTCTTCACGACCATCGGCCTTTCGGCGAAGCTCGCAGCGCTGAAGAGCGGCGGAAAGCCGCTCCTCATCCTCTGCGCAGTCACCGTGCTTGCGCTGGTGATCCAGAACCTCTCGGGCGCGGGGCTCGCAGCGCTTTGGGGAGCACAGCCGGCATACGGCGTGCTGGTGGGGTCCCTGTCCTTCGTGGGCGGTCCCGGCACGGCCATGGCCTGGGCCAAGGAACTCGAAGCACAGGGGCTTGCAAATGCACAGGTCGTCGCGGTTGGCGCGGCGACACTGGCGGTGGTGGCCGGCGCACTGGTCGCCGGGCCCGTGACGGGCTGGATCGTGAAGCGGCACAAGCTGCATGCAGCGGAAGGTGCGGACAGCGTCGTGACCTTCGCGCCCCCGCCTCCCGCTCCAGAGCCGAAGTCGGGAGACAGCGGCCTCATCGAAAGCCTGCTGTCCACGGTGCTCGTTCTGGCGCTGGCCGTGCTGATGGGCGAAAAACTCAACACCTATGCGCGCGAAGCCGGATTGCTTCTGCCGGGCTTCCTCTCCGCGATGATCGCCGGCGTGGTGATCACCAACCTCGCGGACGTCATCAAGCATCCGCTTGAATTCGGGCCCATCGAGAAAGGTGGTGCCGTGGCACTCCAGCTCTTCCTCGTCATGGCGCTGATGTCCACGCCCCTGATCTCTGTCGCGGTGATCATCGTGCCGCTCATGCTGAATGTCGCGATCCAGGTGGCGGCCACGGTGGCCATTGCCTACTTCGTGCTGTTCCGGCTTCTCGGCAAGGATTACGACGCGGCAGTCACGTCCGGCGGCTTCCTTGGCTTCGGCCTCTCGTCGATGCCGGTTGCCATGGCCACGATGGATGAGGTTGGAAAGCGCTATGGCCCTTCTCCCAAGGCCTTCCTTCTCATCACCCTTGCGGGGTCCTTCTTCGTCGACCTGGCGAATGCGGTGGTGGCGAAGGTCTTCCTGGGGCTCCCCTACTTCTCGATCGTGGCGCCCGCCGCAGGCGGATGAGTCGGAGCCGGTTACAGCATGCATGAACTCCTGAAGAGCATTCGCGAAACCAGGCTGTTGTGGCTCCTAGTGTTCGTTCCCCTGCCCCTGATCGGCCACAGCGTCCTTCATCTTTCGCCGACCACGCTGTTCTTCGTTTCCACCATTGCCATCATCCCGCTTGCGGCACTCCTCAGCCTTGCCACCGAACAGGTGGCGGACCGCACGGGAGACTCGATCGGCGGCCTTCTCAACGCGACGCTCGGAAACCTCACGGAGCTGATCATCGCGCTGACCGCACTCAAGGCCGGGGAATACATGCTGGTGAAGGCCTCGATCGCGGGCGCCATCGTCACGAACACCTTGTTCATGACCGGCGCCGCCTTTCTCTTGGGCGGGCTGCGCCACCACGTGCAGGAATTCAACAGCGGCAATGCGCGCATCCAGGTTTCGATGCTGTTCATCGCCGCCTTCGGCCTCATGGTTCCCTCGACGATTGCCGCAGCCGAGGTGACGGCGGTGCCGCAGTCACTGAGCCTCATCATTTCGATCATCCTGATCGGCGTCTATGGTCTCGGTCTGGTCTTCACCCTTGGCACGCACCGGAAGCTCTTTGCCGCCGCCGCTGCCGGCCATGGTGGCGAAGGCCATCCCTGGCCGGTGCCGCTGGCCATCGGCACGCTTCTCGTCACCACCGTCGCCGTAGCGCTGGTGAGCGAGGTGTTCGTCGAATCCCTCACCGAGGCGTCGTCCCAGCTGGGGCTAACGCCCGCCTTCGTCGGCTTCATCGTCGTGGCCATCGTGGGCGCGGCCGCCGAGATGGTGGCGTCGGTTTCGG
>JADCDC010000507.1 GCA_020252385.1 Aestuariivirga sp. | reverse complement strand
TTCAAGTCGATCAACGACCGCTACGGGCACCCGACGGGCGACGAGGTTCTGAAATGGTTCGCCAGGATCCTGTCGAGCAACGTCAAGGGCCGCGACACGGTGGCCCGCTACGGCGGCGAGGAATTCGCCATCATCCTGGCGCAGACGTCGCTCGACAACGCCACGTCCATCGCCGAGCAGATCAAGGGCCAGCTCAATACGCTCTACTGGCAGAAGCCCGGTGCGCCCAACACCATGCTGCGCGTGACCTCCTCCTTCGGCGTGGCGCTGCTGGCCCCGGGCGAAGGCACCAGCGGCCTCATCGCGAAGGCCGACGCCAAGCTCTACGAGGCCAAGGCCGGCGGCCGCAACCGGGCAGCGGCCTAGGGCGGCGGCTTACGGCGATGGCTTGGGGCATCGGTCCAGCTTACCTTAGGGTATAGAGCCAGCAAATGGTCATTGCCTCAATGTTACATGACCGTCATACTGACTTGAAATGAAGGAAGAAGCCGGGTCTCAGCCGGCCGACGGCAACTGGATATCTATTCCCGCGACGGGCATTGGCGCCCCGAGCGAACAGAGAGGATCGTCTCACATGAAGAAACTGACGTCTGCGCAGGAAACCATCCGCGCTGCGGCGCTGTCGCGCCGTTCCATCCTGAAGTCCGCCGTGGCGCTGGGCGCCGTCGGCCTTGCCGGGCCGCTCTATACGCGGAACGCGCTCTCCTCCTCGGGCGAACTCAACCTGCTCATGTGGTCGGACGAATTCCCCGATCCGGTGATCCCGAACTTCGAGAAGGCCACCGGCATCAAGGTGAACCAGACGCCCTTCTCGCAGAACGAGGAGCAGATCAACAAGCTGCAGGCCACCGGTGGCGAGGGCTTCGACCTCTGCCAGCCGACGCGTGACCGCGCGCCCCAGTTCAAGGAACTGGGCGTGCTGGCACCCTTCGACATGGCGAAGCTCAAGAACGTGGGCAACGTGATCCCGGGCCTCCTCGCCTCCTCCAAGGAACTCTGGGAGTGGGACGGCGGCCTCTATCACCTTCCGCATCTCTGGGGCTCGGAAGCCATTTCCTGGCGCACCGACCTGTGGAAGGGCAACCCGGCCGAGCTCAGCTATGGCTCGCTGTGGGACGAGGGTGTGAAGGGCCATGTCCAGGGCCGTCCGCACTCGCTGCTCCTCGGCATCGGCCTGTGGATGGACGCCAACGGCAAGCTGCCCTCGAACCGCATGCTCGATGCGTTCAAGGATCCGGACTCGATGAAGAAGATCTACGACCAGATCCTGCCCGTCGCGCTGGAGCACAAGCCCTGGATCAAGCAGTTCTGGGATTCGGCCGACAACACCAAGTCCGGCCTGATGGAGAACGACGTGTGGATCGGCCAGACCTGGGACGGCCCCGCCCTGTCGCTCAAGAAGGAAGGCAAGCCTGTCTCCTACCAGGCGCCGAAGGAAGGTGCGATCGCCTGGCTCGACGGCATCTCGCTCATCAAGGCGTCGAAGAACGTCGACCAGGTCTATGCCTTCCTCGACTATCTCCAGACGCCGGAGGCTTCCGCCGCCGCCGCCGAGGGCTCGGGCTACAACCCGACCGTCGTCGGCGCTGACGCGCTGCTCTCCGAAACCGCCAAGAAGAACTTCCAGGAAGCCTTCCCCGGCGATGCGCTGGCCAACCTCTGGCACCGCCCCGCCGAGCCGTCCTGGTTCGCGGAACTGCGCACGCAGTATGCGGACAAGTTCAAGGCCGCCTGATCGAGGCCATCGGAAACACGACATGGACCAGCCCCCTCCCGGGGCTGGTTCCTTTTTGGGCATCAGGCCAGCCCACTTGAATTCGCTGGCGCTTCGATGGAAACTCCATAAAACTCCGCGAAAAAACAGTGCGGAATTCTTCTCAAGGGGCAGTGAGAGCGCATGAGCGCCGGCGTAGAACTCGATCACGTAACCGTCCGCTTTGGCCAGTTCACGGCCGTCGAGGACGCCACACTCGACATCAAGGGCGGCGAGTTCTTCTCCTTCCTCGGGCCATCAGGCTGCGGCAAGACGACGATCCTGCGCACCGTCTCGGGCTTCCTCGACCCCTCCCAGGGCCGCGTCAGGATCGGCGGCCAGGACATGACGGGGATCGGCCCCAACAAGCGCCCCACCGCGCTGATCTTCCAGAACCTCGCCCTGTTTCCGTTGATGACGGTCGCTGACAACATCACCTACGGTCTCCGCGTGCGCGGCATGCCGAAGGCCGAACGCATGAAGCGCGCGGGCGAACTCCTCGACCTCATCGCGCTGCCGGACCAGGGCAACAAGCTGGTGAGCGAATTGTCCGGCGGCCAGAAGCAGCGCGTGGCGATCGCCCGCGCGCTGGCCGTCCAGCCCAAGGTGCTGCTCCTCGACGAGCCCCTGTCCGCGCTTGACCTCAAGCTGCGCCAGCACATGCGCACCGAGCTGCGCGCCATCCAGCAGCAGGTGGGCATCACCTTCATCTACATCACCCATGACCAGGGCGAGGCGCTCACCATGTCGGACCGCATCGCGGTGATGTCGGACGGCGTCATCCAGCAGGTCTCGGACGGCAAGAACGTCTATGACCATCCCGACACGCCCTTCGTCGCCTCCTTCGTGGGCGAGAACAACCCCTTCGCCGGCAAGGTCACCCAAGCCGATTCCTCCTTCGCCGTGGTCGAGACGGCGCATGGGGCGCTCCGCGGCCGCAACCCCAAGGGGCTGAAGGCGGGCGACAAGGCCATCCTGTTCGTGCGGCCTGAATCCTTCGTGCTGGGCGAGGGTGCGCCCGACGCCACGATCCACGCCGAAACCATCTCCTCCGCCTTCGAGGGCAATGCCACGCATGTGTTCCTGAAGGGTGCGACCAAGAAGGAGATCACCGTGACGGTCGGCCGCCATGGTGGTGCGAAGATCCCGTCGCAGGGCGAGCGCGCGGCGATCCATTATGCGCCCGAGATGGGCATCGTGCTGCCGGAAGGGAAGATGGCCCGTGAGTAGCCGCTTCGTCGTCTTCCTCATCCCCATCGTCGTCATCGCCATCTTCTGGGTGATGGCGAAGTCGGAAAAGAAGCTGGCGCATGACCCGACGCACAAGAGCTTCTTCGAGCGCAACGGCACGGTGCTGGGCGTCTCCTTCATCCTGCTCGTCGCCTTCTGGACGCTGTTCCTCGTCGTGCTGCCTTATCTCTACATGGTGGTCGAGAGCTTCCACCCGAAGCTGCCCTTCAACCAGCGCGGCGGCGAGAAGGATGTGCTGACGCTGGAGCAGTACAAGTCCTTCTTCGTGACGCCCACCGACGGCTCGTGGAACGTGAACCACATGGGCGCCTTCGTCTTCACCATCATCACCTCGGTGGCGGTGACGGCGCTGAACTTCGCCATCTGCTATCCGCTGGCCTATTACATGGCGCAGGCGGGAACGGCGCAGAAGGTGCGCCTCATCATGCTGGCCCTCATCGTGCCCTACTGGGTGAACGAGATCCTGCGCGCCTTCTCGCTCCGCCTGCTGCTGGCGTCGAAGGGCCTGATCAACCAGGCGCTGATGGGCATGGGCCTGACCGAGAAGCCGCTCGACTTCATGGCGATGGACGTGGGCCTCTATGTGGGCCTCTCCTACGCCTATCTGCTGGTCATGATCTTCCCGCTCTACAATGCGATCGAAAGCCTCGACAAGAACCAGATCGAGGCGGCGCGTGATCTTGGAGCCCCATGGTGGAAGATCCACCGCGACGTGGTGATCCCCTATGCCAAGCCCGGCATCGCATCGGGCTGCACCATGGTGTTCATGCTGGCGGCGGGCTCGCTCGCGGCACCGCAGTTCCTCGGCGGGCCATCGACATTGTGGTTCACCTCGATCGTCTATGACTTCTTCTTCCAGGCCTTCAACTGGCCACGCGGTGCGGCATACGCCTTCATCCTGCTCGCCGCCTGCATCGCCTTCGTGATGCTGATGCTCAGGCTGTTCAAGGTCTCGCTCGGGGAGACGATCAAGTGAGCTCGAAGACCGTCATGAAGGCGATGATCGGCTTCTACATCGCGCTCTTCTTCCTCTATCTCTTCGGGCCACTGATGGTGATGAGCGTCACCGCCTTCAACACGCCCAGTTACCCGACCGCCTATCCCTTCGAGGGCTTCACGCTCGACTGGTTCGTGAAGCTGTGGAACCACCGCGCCATGATGGAGGGCCTGTGGAACTCCATCATCATCGGGCTCGGCGTCGTCGCGGTGTCGGTGCCGGTGGGGCTTGCCGCCGCCATCATCATGAACCAGATCTATCACCGCGCGCGGGGCATGTTCTACCTCGTCACCGTCTCGCCGGTGCTCACCCCCGGCGTCATCATCGGCATCTCCACCGTGATCTTCTGGAAGGACATGATGGGCTTGACGGAGTTCACCAAGGACACCTTCTACAAGGGCGTGATCCTGGCGATCCTCGGCCAGTCGAGCTTCATTGCGGCCTATGCGCTCCTGATCATCATGGCCAGGCTCCAGCGCTTCGACCGCGCGCAGGAGGAGGCAGCACTTGACCTCGGCGCCTCGCACCCGCAGGTGTTCTGGCACATATTGCTGCCGTTCCTGAAGCCCGCCCTGTTCTCCGCGTCGATCATCGCCTTCCTCACCAGCTTCGAGAACTACAACACCACGACCTTCGCCATCCTCGCGGACAAGACGCTGGTGACGGTGCTGGCCGGCGAAGTACGCCAGGGCACCACGCCCGCACTCTCGGCATTGGCGGTGATCATCATCGGCCTCTCCTTGATCGGCGCCATCATCTACGAGGTGATGAAGCGCCGCGAGGA
>JADCDC010000506.1 GCA_020252385.1 Aestuariivirga sp. | reverse complement strand
GTCATCGAGGAATAGGTGAAGCGCAGCGTGTCGGTGTCGTATTCACGCATCTCGCCGAAGCCCAGCGAATAGGCCTCCTCGTCGAAGGCGATGGTGTGCTCCTCGCCCGTGGCCATGTGGCGCACCACGATGCGCGGCAGGGCATTCTCGCGCTCCATGCGGATGAGCCAGTCCTTCAGCACGATGTAGCTGACGATGAACACGCCCGGCCGGTGCGGGATGAGATCGGTCCAGTTCTCCGGCCGCGGGTCGGCGACGGGTGCGGTGACGAGCTTGTAGTCCTCCGCATCGTCCCTGTTGGTGCGGATGATGAAGCTCTCGTTCCAGTGCTCGACGTCATATTCGATGCCGGGTACGCGCGCCGCGACGAGGCGGGGCGTCCCGTCCGGCTTCTCCGCGTCGATCAGCCAGAGTTCGGAGGTGTCGTGGTCATGGATGTCGATCGTGATCCACTTCTCGGAATTGGTGATCGAGATGCCGGTGAACTTGCCCGTGTCCTTCTCCTCATGGACCAGCACGTCATCGGCCTGGGCCGTGCCCAGCACATGGCGGTAGGTCTTGAGCGGGCGGTGGTTCTCATCCTGCAGCGTGTAGAAGAAGCTCCTGCCGTCCGCCGCCCAGACGGCGTCGCCCGCGGTATTCTCCAGCAGGTCCGTGAGGTCGGACCCCGTCGCCGCGTCGCGCACGCGCATCTCGAAGAATTCGGAGCCGTTGCCGTCGAAGGACCAGGCGATCAGGCGATGGTCGCGCGACAGGTCCATGCCGCCGAAGCGGAAATACTCCCGGCCCGTCGCCAGCGCATTGCCGTCGATCAGCACCTGTTCCGGCCCGTCAGCCCCGCGGGGCTTGCGGCAATAGCGCGGGTGCTGGCCGCCCTTCACATAGGAGGCATAATAGTCGAAGGGGCCATCGGGTGCTGGCACCGAGGAGTCATCCTCCTTGATGCGTCCCTTGAGTTCGGCGAACAGCTTCTCCTGCAGCGCCTTGGTGTCCGCCATCACCGCCTCGTGATAGGCGTTCTCGCCCTCGAGGAAGGCGCGGATCTCCTGAGGCAGCACGGAGGGGTCGTGCATCACCTCCTGCCAGTTGGCGGCCTTGAGCCAGTGGTAGTCGTCGCGCTTCTCGTACCCGTGCCACGTCTCGACGCGCGGGCGCTTCTCCGCCCGCGGCGGCTTCGTCTGCGGAAGGTTCATCTCAGGCCTTCTCGTCCGGCTTGAAGGAAAGCGCAGCGCCGTTCATGCAATAGCGGAGCCCTGTGGGCTGCGGCCCGTCGGGGAAGACATGGCCGAGGTGCCCGCCGCAATCCGCACAGTGCACTTCTGTCCGGCGCATGAACCAGGAGCGGTCCTCGCTGGTCCCCACCGCCTCCTCGCTGACCGGGGCCCAGAAGCTCGGCCAGCCGGTGCCGGACTCGAACTTGGTGTCCGAGGCGAAGAGCGCCTTGCCGCAGCCCGCGCAGGCGAACATGCCCTTGCGCTTCTCTTGGTTGAGCGGGCTGGTGCCGGCGCGCTCGGTGCCATGCTCGCGCAGCACGCGGTAGGCCTCGGGCGACAGGCTCTGGCGCCACTCGGCGTCGGATTTCTCGATCTTGGTCATGGACTTGGTCATGGGATGCTCGCTTTCTCGAGCGTCAATGTGGTGCATCGGGCGGCAAATGTGAAGCGTTGCGGCGACGGGCTCCGGCCCCCACATGGCAAGCATGCGTTAAACATGGCGGCACCAAAGGTAATGGCGGATGAGGCGCAAAGCGCCAATTTTAAGCAGTCCTAGAGATTAGCCTGTCTCAGTGGAAAGACGTGAGCACGGGCTTCACAGGGAATTGAGATGGAAGGCGCCATGGCCGCCACGGCTGAATCGGGCTGGCCCGCCCCTGAGGGGGAGGAGGGCGGCGTGCCGCAGGTCACCGCCCAGGCGTTCCGCCAGCTCACCGCAAGGCTGCTGGCCGCGCGGGCTTCCCCGCCGCCGCCTCCAACCGTATCCCCTGACGCAGCGGCAATCATCCTGCCCGCGCCTGCCGCAGATGAATTGCCCATGAGCGGGGCCGAGGTTGAGGCCCTTCCCGAAGCGGTTCCGGACGCCCTGCCGTCCCGCCCGCCGCGCGAGCCGGGCGACGAGGCGGGCGACACGGCGCTTTCGCTGATCGAACTCATGGCGACGATCTCCGGCCTCTTGCCGCAGGAGCGCGCGCTCGCGGCCGACACGCTGCTGCTCCTGCTGCCCCGGCTGCCGGGCCGCCAGCTGACGCGGCTTGCAGAGCGCGTCGCCATCATGGACAGCCCGCCGCCCCTTCTGGTGGCGAAGCTGATCCGCGATCCCCGGCCCGAGGTCATGGGCCCGGTCCTGGAGCGCAACGCGCAGCTCTGCGACCGTGACATGATCGAGGCCACGGGCGGAGAGGATGCCGAACGGCTCCGGATCATCGCGCGGCGGCGCGTGCTCTCGCCGGTGCTGAGCGGCCATATCGTCTCTGTCGGCGATCCCGAGGTGATCCTGATCCTGCTGCGCAACGCCGGCGCCCAGCTGCCCCACTGGGCCTTCGACCGGTTGGCGCGACTCGCCGTTGACCACCCCCAGCTGCTGGCGCCGCTCGCCACC
>JADCDC010000505.1 GCA_020252385.1 Aestuariivirga sp. | reverse complement strand
CGTGACGCTCCTCGCCGAGCGACCCCAAGCGAGTGGCGTGGCGACCGACCGCTCGCCTCAAGCGCTTGCCGTGGCGGAGGCGAATGCCGAAAGCCTGGGTGTTGCCCATCGCCTCACGCTCATCGAGGGGAGCTGGTTCCGGCCGGTCTCGGGCGTGTTCGACATCATCGTGTCAAATCCGCCCTATATCCCCGCCCGGGAGATCGAAGGGCTCAGTCCCGACGTGCGGAACTTCGACCCCCTGGAGGCGCTTGTGGGAGGAGAAGACGGCCTCGACCCCTATCGCGCCATCGCCCATGCCGCCGCGAGCCACCTGGCCCCGGGAGGCCATGTGCTGGTCGAGATCGGGGCGGGGCAGGCGGACGCCGTGGCGGCGATCTTCGCCGCCGCGGGCTGGCAAAATCCGGCGCGCCACAAGGATCTCGCCGGTCATGTGCGCTGCCTGGTGTTTTGCTGCGTAGAGTAGAAACCGGTGGCTTTCGGGCCCGGCCGAAAAATATCAATTGGAAAGTAAGGGCCTGTGGGCTAAACACGAGTCGGAAACGCTTTCTGCCCTTTGTATTGGTGCCGGGAACGACGTTGGTGCATTGGCGCCCCATGGCGCGGAAGCCCAGTTGAAATCAGCACAGGCGGGGAAATGGGGTGAGCCCTCCGGGGTTTACACCGATGGCGGAAGCCTTCTGTAACCAAACGGGTAAATTGTTGGAAACGCTCGCTTTTCGAGCATGTTTGTACACCGCGCGCCGCGGGGCCTCCTCGAACGGTCCCCGGCGGGCATGTGGCCGCAACCCAAGTCAAGTCTGGAAGATGGAATTTCGATGAGACCCACTCACAAGAACCGCAACCGCAACCGCCATCGCAGCGGAGGCGGCGGGGGAGGCGGCGGCGGTGGCGGCGGCGGCAACCCGCTCAGCAGGGTGTATGAGAGCAACGGGCCGGACGTGAAGGTCCGGGGCACCGCCCAGACCATTGCCGACAAATATCTCCAGCTCGGCCGCGATGCCCAGTCCTCGGGCGACATCGTCATGGCGGAGAGCTATTTCCAGCATGCCGAGCACTATCTCCGGATCGTCTTCGCGGCCCAGGCCTACAACCAGCAGAACCAGCAGCAGTTTCGCCGGCCCGACGAGGAGTTCGACGACGAGGACCTCGAGGACCATCCGGAAGCCGCGGTCGAGCAGCGTGGTGGCGCGCAGCAGGCGGACCCGCCCGAGGGGCTTGGCGATCAGCCGATGATCGAGGGGATGCCGGAACGGCCCCAGCACCAGCAGAACCAGCCCTCCCGCCAGCAGCGCGAGGGCCGCGACAACCGCGACCAGAATCGTGACCAGAACCGGGATCAGAACCGCGACCAGAACCGTGACCAGAACCGCGAGCAGGGCGGTCGCGACCGCTTCCGCCCGCGCTGGCAGGACCGGCGCAACGAGGCCCCGCAGGGCCAGGGCGGCGAGCCGCGCCCGGCTCCGCAGCCCCGGGCCGATGACCAGCCCCGCGCCGAGCCCGCACCCCAGGCGGCCGCCGAGTCGGACCGCTGGGAGGCGCCTTCCTTCCTCCGCCGCCCGGCGCCAGCACCGGCCGCGCAGGAACCGGCCAGCGAGGGCGATGCCCCCGCTGCGGCCCCCAAGCGCAAGTATGAGCGCCGCCCCCGCAAGGAGGCTGGTGCCGATGCGGCCGCTCCCGCCCCGTCCGCTGCCAAGGAACCTGCGGCCGACTGAGCCCACTCAGCCGCGCGGGCGATAGGCCAGCCAGTAGGTGAGGCCGACGCCTCCGGCGCCGCCCACGAGATTACCCAGCGTCACCGGAATGAGGTTGCGGAGGAAGCCCGCCACGTCGACCGGTGCTCCCGCGGCCCATCCGGCCGGGATCAGGTACATGTTGGCGATCGAGTGCTCATAGCCCAGGAGCACGAAAGCGGTGATCGGAAACAGGATCGCCAGGATCTTGTCGGTCACGCTGCGCGCGGCGAAGGTGAGCCATACCGCGAGGCAGACGAGCGTGTTGCACAGGATGCCGCGTGTGAAGGCCTCGAGCGGCCCCAGGGCCGCCTTGGCTTCCGAGATGCCGCGGGCGGTCTCCCCCACCGTGCCCGAGAGCAGGCCTGAAGCTGCCATCAGCGCCACCACGGCGAGTGCTCCCGCCAGATTGCCGAAAAAGGCGAACACCCAGTTCCGGAGCAGCGCGCGAAGCCCCACCTTGCCATCGACCCAGGCCATGACGATCAGCGCATTGCCGGTGAAGAGCTCGGCCCCCGCGACCACCACCAGCACGAGGCCCAGCGAGAACACCAGTCCGGCAAGCAGCCGTGCGGGGCCAAAGCCCGGCGTGGTTCCGGCGAGGGCCGCCGTGAAGGCCGCGGCCCCCAGCGCAATGAACACCCCTGCCAGCACGGAGAGCGTTGCCAGCGGCACGGCGGGGAGTGCGGCCTTCCTGACCCCCGCCTCCTCGATGCGCAGGGCAACTTCGGCGGGCTTGTAGGCATCAAGCCCGGTCGGATCGATCTTCTTCTGCTCCATGGGCCCGATGTCTGCGCAGCCCGGCACCCAGGGCCTTGATCCAGCGCAAGGCCCTGGCGATTGCAGCTTGATCATCTGCCCCGGCTTGATCGTGGCGCGGTCCACCCCCACATCTGCAGCGTCAACGCTGCTGTCCTGACGGAATGCCTTTCGGGGGTTCGCGACTTGGGCCGGCGGCCATTCAACCGGTGACGGCGTTTCGGGG
>JADCDC010000504.1 GCA_020252385.1 Aestuariivirga sp. | reverse complement strand
CTCATCGGCCTCGCAGCGCCTGCCCATGCCACGTCGGGGCCTGGCTGCCTCGTCGTCGTGAACGTCGCCAGCAATGACGCCCTCAACATGCGCGCCAGGCCCTCGGCCCAGTCCCGCATCGTCGACATCCTGGTGCCGCGCCGCCACGGAATCATCCACCTCGACGCCCCGTGCACGCCTCTGAGCGTGTCATGGGGCAACCGCTGGTGCCCGGTCACCCACTATGATGGCGACCGCGTCACCAAGGGCTGGGTCAAGGCCCGCTTCGTGCGCGACAGCGACTGTCCCTAAAGCCCCTGCGCCTCGAACAGCATGAGGCCGGTGGCGATCGCCACGTTGAGCGATTCGGCCCCGCCCTTCATGGGAATGGAGACGAGGCTAGAACAGGCGGCGGCAGCCTCCGGCGACAGGCCCTTGCCTTCGCTTCCCATGACCAGAAGCGTCGGGGTGCGATAGGCGCGGCGGTAGCTCTCCGCCGCCTTCATCTGGGTGCCGATGCTTTCACCCGGCCATTGCCGGATGAGGTCCAGGAAGTGCTTCTGCTCCAGCCTGACCAGCGGCATCCCGAAGATCGATCCCATGGTGGCGCGCACGCAGTCGGGCGAATAGGGGTCGCAGGACTGCCCGGCGAGGATCACGCCGGACGCTCCCGCGGCATCCGCCGTGCGGATGATGGTGCCGAGATTGCCGGGGTCGCGCATGTCCTCGAGCGCCACCCAGGTGCCCTCAGGGCTCACCTCTCCCCAGCGCTGGCGGAACACGCCGATGCGGGCTGGCGGGTTGTTCTGGGCGCTCACCGTTGCCATGATCTTCTCGTCCACCCGCAGGAGCGCCGCCTTGCCCCAGGGTTCCGCAGGCTCCGTGGTGAGCAGGTAGGCGGGCTCCCAGCCCTCCTGCCTGGCACGCTCCAGCACGTTTTCGCCTTCCGCCACGAACAGCCCATGCTCCTGCCGGTGCTTCTTCTCCGCCAGCGAGCGGATCAGCTTGAGCGTCGGGTTCTGGGGAGAGGTGATGGTGAGCATGACGGATGTTCTAGCTTGCGCTATAGAGACTTTCCATGAACATCCTGCCCAACATCAAGACCGGCATCTCGGTCTGCCCGCATGACTGCCCCTCCGCCTGCGCCCTCGAGGTCGAGGTGCTCGACGAGCGCACCATCGGACGGGTCCGTGGTGCGAAGGACAATTCCTACACGCTGGGCGTGATCTGCGAGAAGGTGGGCCGCTATGCCGAGCGCATCCACCATCCGGACCGGCTGCTCCACCCCCTGAAGCGCAAGGGCCCCAAGGGCTCCGGCGTGTTCCAGCGCATCAGCTGGGATGACGCCATGGCCGAGACCGCGGAAGCCATGCTGAAGGCCGAGGCCGAGCATGGCCCCACCGCCGTCTGGCCCTATTTCTACGCCGGCACCATGGGCTACGTGATGCGCGACGGCATCAACCGTCTCCGCCATGCCAAGGGCTATTCCAACATGGGCGACACCTTCTGCGTGGCGCTCTCATGGTCGGGCTACATGGCGGGCACCGGCTCGATCTCGGGGGTCGACCCGCGCGAGATGCAGAAGTCCGATCTCATCGTCATCTGGGGCGGCAACCCGGTGAACACGCAGGTCAACGTGATGACCCACGCCATGATGGCGCGCAAGAACCGGGGCGCCAAGATCGCCTGCGTCGACATCTACGACACCGGCACCATGAAGCAGGCCGACGTCAAGATGCTGATCCGCCCCGGCACCGACGGGGCGCTCGCCTGCGCGGTGATGCATGTGCTGTTCCGAGAGGGATATGCCGACTGGGCCTATCTCGAGAAATTCACCGATGCGCCGCGCGAATTCGCCGAGCACCTGAAGGCGAAAACCCCGGAATGGGCCGCCAAGATCTGCGACATTCCGGCCGCCGACATCGAGGCCTTCGCCAGGCTCATCGGCCAGACGAAGCGGAGCTACTTCCGCATCGGCTACGGTTTCACCCGCTCGCGCAATGGCGCGGCCAACATGCATGCCGTCACCTGCATTCCCGCGGTGACGGGCGCATGGCAGCACGAGGGCGGGGGTGCGCTTCACTCGAACAGCGGCATGTATGGCATCAACAAGACGATGATCGAGGGCCTCGACGTCAAGCCGCGCGGCATCCGCATCCTCGACCAGAGCCGCATCGGGCCCGTGCTGCTGGGCGACGCTTACGACCTTCAGGGCGGCCCGCCGGTCAAGGTGCTGTTCGTGCAGAACACCAATCCGGCCTCGGTCGCGCCCGACCAGACGAAGGTGAAGCAGGGGCTGGCGCGGGAGGACCTTTACACCTGCGTGCACGAGCAGTTCATGACCGAGACGGCGAAATTCGCCGACATCGTGCTGCCCGCCACCATGTTCCTCGAGCATGACGACATCTACCAGGGCGGCGGCCATTCGCACCTGATGTTTGGCCGGAAGCTCGTCGAGGCGCCGGGCGAATGCCGCAACAACCACGAGGTCATCTGCGATCTTGCCCGGCGCGTGGGGGCCGAGCACCCGGGCTTCGCCATGAGCCCGCGCGAACTCATCGACTGGACGCTGGTCAATTCGAAGCGCCCGGGCCTTGAGACGCTCGATGCGGAGAACTGGATCGACGTCATGCCGCCCTTCGAGCGCGCGCATTTCCTCAAGGGCTTCGGCCATGCCGACGGCAAGTTCCACTTCCGCGCCGACTGGCGCAAGGTGCGCTTCCGCAGCACCGAGGCGCCGGTCGGCCCGGTGGAGAAGCTGCCATCCTTCCCTGACCACTGCGAGACGATCGAGGAGGCGACGGCCGAATATCCGTTCCGGCTCGCCACCAGCCCGGCGCGCACCTTCCTCAATTCGAGCTTCACGGAGACGCCCTCGTCGCAGAAGCGGGAGGGACGGCCGACCGTCTTCGTCCACCCCGCGGATCTCTCCACGCTGGGGATTGCCGATGGCCAGAAGGTGAAGGTCGGGAGTGCGCGCGGGCAGGTGACGCTCCACGCCAAGGCGCATCAGGGCCAGCGCCGCGGCGTGCTGATCGCCGAATCGATCTGGCCCAACGACGCCTTCGAGGACGGGCAGGGGATCAACACCCTCACCGGCGCCGACCAGCCGGCCCCCAACGGCGGCGGCGCGTTTCATGACAACAGGGTTTGGATCAGGCCTGCCTAGGCATTCGTCCTCTCCCGCTGCGCAGGAGAGGACGTTGTGGGCTCTCACGCCAGCTTGGCGATCCGCTCCGTCAGTAGCGCGAAGAACCCGTCCGCATCGACCGAGCGGATCACCGTGGCGTTGGGCGGGCGTTTCGTCACGTGCCACCAGTCGACCACCGTCGAGCCCATGGTGAGTTCGGACTCGCATTCGATCGCGACGTTCACGAGGCGGCCCTTGAACAGCTCCGGCTTCAGGAGCCACGCGATCACGCAGGGGTCGTGCAGCGGGCCGCCATCGGTGCCGTACTTGTTCTCGTCGAAGCGCTCGAAGAAATCGAGCAGTGCCGCGATGGCGGGGCCGGAGTTATTGGGCATCTTGCGGAATGCCTCGACACGCTTGGCGGTTGTCAGCGCCTGGTGCGTGCAGTCGAGCGGGATCAGGGTGATCGGGATGCCGGAATCGAACACCAGCCGCGCGGCTTGCGGGTCGACATAGATGTTGAACTCCGCCGAGGGCGTCACGTTGCCCTGTTCGAAATAGCCCCCGCCCATCGCCACGATCTGCTTCACGCGCGAGGCGATGCGGGGCTCGCGCACCAGGGCGAGGCCTATGTTTGTGAGCGGGCCCAGCGTGCAGAGCGTCACCGTGCCTGCGGGCCGGGACATGAGTGTCTCGACGATGAAGTCCACCGCGTACTGCGATTGGAGCGGCATCTTCGGGTCCGGAAGGACCGGGCCATCAAGGCCAGTCTTGCCGTGGACGTGCTCGGCTGTCACCAGGGTGCGCACCATCGGGCGGATGGCGCCGGAGAAGACCTTGATGTCAGGGCGGCCCGCCAGTTCGCAGATCTTGCGGGCATTCACCTCGGTGCGCGCGAGGGGCACGTTGCCGGCCACCGCCGTGATGCCGAGAACCTCGAACTCCGGAGAGGCGAGAGCCAGCAGGATCGCCACGGCGTCGTCCTGGCCGGGATCCGTGTCGATGATGATGGGAAGGGGTGTGGTCATGAATGTTCCTCGGCAGCGATGCGGGACGCGAGCATGGCCAGCGCCTGCGGATAAATCCGGTGTTCTTCCGTCAGCACGCGCTGGCTCAGCGTCTCCGGCGTGTCGCCCGCCAGCACCGGCACCTCGGCCTG
>JADCDC010000503.1 GCA_020252385.1 Aestuariivirga sp. | reverse complement strand
ATCATCAGCCCGAGGTTGCGGCGCGCGCGCCGCCACGGGCTGTCGGCGGATTTGTAGATGATGTGGCGGAGGTCGTTGAGGCGGCCCGGGTTCGACGGCTTCGCGGCACCGAGCCACTTCTCGCGCGATTGCCCGCCCTTCCACGCCCTTGTGGTGAAGCCCAGGATCTCGACCTTGACGCCGCAGCGCTCCAGCGTGCGGGCGAGGATGTCGGCACAGGTGGCCGCCACCGTGATCGGCCGCCCGCGCATCGAACCCGAATTGTCGAGCAGGAGTGTCACCACCGTGTCGCGGAACTGCGTATCCTGCTCCACCTTGAAGGACAGGGGATGCATCGGGTCGATCACCACGCGGGTGAGGCGCGCGGCATCGAGCACGCCTTCCTCCAGGTCGAAGTCCCAGGAGCGGTTCTGCTGCGCCATCAGCTTGCGCTGCAGCCGGTTGGCGAGCCGCGCCACCACGCCCTGCAGGCTCGAGAGCTGCTTGTCGAGATAGTTCCTGAGCCTGGTCAGCTCCTCGGAATCGCACAGCTCCTCGGCGGCGATCTCCTCGTCGAACTGGTTGGTGAAGACCTTGTAGAAGTCCTCGTTGGTGAGGGACGAGAAGGGAAGCTGCGGCCGCCACGGCTCCTCGCCGTCCGATTCCTCCTCGCCTTCCTGCTCGTCCTGCTGCTCGTCGACGTCCATCTGCTGGGCGTCCATTTCGGCGGCTTCCGACTCGCCCTCGGCGTCCTGCATCTCCTCCATGGACTGCTGGGCGCTTTCCTGCTCCTCGCCCTCGGGCGACTCCTGGCGCTCGCCCGAGTCCTCCTGGGGCTCGCTCTCCTCGTTCTCGTCCGACTGGTCGGGGTCCTCGCCCAGCTCGTCGCCCATGTCGAGGGCGGCGATGATGTCGCGCGACATGCGGGCGAAGGCGGCCTGGTCGTGGATGTTCTCCATGAGGTGAGAGAGCTGCTGCTCCGCCTTCTCCTCGATCCACGGCCGCCACAGGTCGACCATGCTGCGGGCACCCTCGGGCGGCATCTCGCCCGTCAGCTTTTCGCGCACCAGAAGGGCTACCGCCTCGTCGAGCGGCGCGTCCTTGCGGTCGGTGTAGCGGGCGACGTCCTTCCGCCGGTAGCGGTCGTCCAGCATCGCGCCCAGGTTCGACTTCATGCCGGGCATGGCGTTGGCGCCCAGCGCCTCGATGCGGGCCTGCTCGACCGCCTCGAACACGGCGCGGGCATTCTTGCCCTGCGGCTGGTAATGGGCGTGGACCTTGTCGCTGTGGTTGGCGAGCCTCAGCGCGAAGCTGTCGGACAGTCCGCGCACGATGGCGACGTCGCTTGCTTTGATCTCATTGCCGATCTGCGGCAGCTTCGCCTTGTTGCCGGAGAGCGAGGGGTTCTCGTTGCCGAAGGACACGGAAAGCTCCGGGTCCTCGGCAATGGTCTTCATCGCGACGGTGAGGACGCGCTTGAAGGCGTTGCCGGGTGACTCCTTCTCGCTCGCCACCGCCTCTCACTCACGCAATGGCGATGTGGGCGGAGGATTCCGGCAGCTCTTCGCCGAAGCAGCGCTGGTAGAACTCGGCCACCACGCTGCGCTCCAGCTCGTCGCACTTGTTGAGGAAGGTGACGCGGAAGGCGAAGCCAATGTCATCGAAGATCTCGGCGTTCTGCGCCCAGGTGATGACCGTGCGCGGGCTCATCACGGTCGACAGATCGCCCTGCATGAAGGCGTTGCGGGTGAGGTCGGCGACGCGCACCATGTTGGAGATGATCTTGCGGCCCTTGTCGGTGTCGAAGAACTTCGACTTGGCGAGCACGATGCCCACCTCCTGCGCATGCGGCAGGTAGTTGAGCGCGGTCACGATCGACCAGCGGTCCATCTGCGCCTGGTTGATCTGCTGGGTGCCGTGATAGAGACCCGTCGTGTCGCCAAGGCCGATCGTATTGGCCGTGGAAAAAAGCCGGAAGGCGGCATGCGGGCGGATCACCTTCGACTGGTCCAGAAGCGTGAGCTTGCCCGAGCTTTCGAGGATGCGCTGGATCACGAACATCACGTCGGGGCGGCCGGCGTCATATTCGTCGAAGACGAGGGCCACATTGTGCTGATAGGCCCAGGGCAGGATGCCCTCGCGGAACTCGGTGACCTGCTTTCCCGCCTGCAGCACGATCGCATCCTTGCCGATCAGGTCGATGCGGGAGATGTGGCTGTCGAGGTTGATGCGGATGCAGGGCCAGTTGAGGCGCGAGGCCACCTGCTCAATGTGGGTCGACTTGCCGGTGCCATGATAGCCCGTCACCATCACGCGGCGGTTGTAGGCGAAGCCCGCAAGGATGGCGAGCGTGGTCTCGCGGTTGAAGAGATAATCCGGATCGAGGTCCGGAACATGCTCGCTCGGCTGGGAGTAGGCAGGAACCTCGAGGTTGGAATCGAAGCCGAAAAGCTGCTTCACCGACACCTTGATGTCGGGCATGCCGTTCGCCTCTGCGGTGGCCTTTGCATTCATGTCAGGAAATCTTCATGTTCCGGGGTTACGGGGCCGGGTTTTAGACGTTCGGGCCGGGGAGGGCAAGGCTCAGCCCCGATCAGCAGAACCCACTGGAACGCAGGTGGTCATAGGCCTGGATCACCGCCTTCAGCGTATCCTCGTTGGCGCGGCTGCCGCCATTGGCATCGGGGTGGAGGCGCTTCACCAGCGTCT
>JADCDC010000502.1 GCA_020252385.1 Aestuariivirga sp. | reverse complement strand
CGCTGTGTGGACGCAGGCCGACATCGCCGACGTGCCCCCCATCGACTTTCGCCAGATGCGCTATGGCGGCATTGCGCCCTATCGCCAGCATGTCCTTGCCAAGGACTATGTGCGCTATGTCGGCGATCCGCTCGCCGTGGTCTTCGCCGAGGATCCCCATGTCGCCGAGGATGCAGCGGAGCTGGTGTTCGCCGATCTCGAGGAGTGTCCGCCCAATCTGGACGCGCGTGGCGCGCCCACGGCCTATATGCCGGGCGTACATGAGGGGCTTTCGAGCGAAGCCTGCATCGTCAGCAAGGGCTATGGCGACATCGATGCCGCCTTCAACGCGGCGCACGCCGTCGTCGAGCTTGCTGTTTCCGTCGGCCGCCATTCCGGCGTGCCGCTGGAAACGCGGGGCGCCGTGGCGGTGCCCGATGTGGCGACGGGACGGATCGTCATGCATGGCGCCTCGAAGGTGCCGCATTACAACCGCAACGCCATCTCCAAGATGCTGGGGCTGGCGCCAGGGCAGCTGGAACTGAGCGAGGGGCATGTCGGCGGCGGCTTCGGCATCAGGGGCGAACTCTATCCCGAGGATGTGCTGGTGTGCCTTGCGGCGCTCCGGCTGGGCCGTTCCATCCGCTGGATCGAGGACCGGCGCGAGCACCTGCTGGCCGCCAATCACTCGCGCGACCAGCATTACCGGATGCAGGCCGCGGTCGATGCGGCGGGCGTGATCCAGGGGCTGAAGGTCGACTTCATCACCGACCAGGGGGCCTATGTGCGCACCCATGGCGTGACCGTGACCGATCTGGCCGCGGCCATGCTGCCGGGGCCCTATGTGATCCCCGCCTACCGGGCGAACGGCCACATCCGCCTCACCAACAAGACTCCTGCCGGCACGTACCGCGCACCGGGGCGCTATGAATCGAGCTTCGCGCGCGAGCGGCTGCTCGATGCGATCGCCGCGCGTCTTTCCGTCGATCCCGTTGCCGTGCGGCGGGCGAACCTCATTCCCGACTCTGCCATGCCCTTCAAGCGCGGGCTCGATACGCTTGGCACGGACGTCGAGTATGATTCCGGCCGCTATGGCGATCTCCTCGACCGGGCGCTGCAGCGCATCGATTATGAGGCGTTGAAGACCACACTGGCGAAGCGGCGCAAGGGCGGCGAAATGGCGGGGATCGGCCTTGCCTACTTCGTCGAGAAGAGCGGACTTGGCCCGCGCGATATCGTCCGCATGCGGATGGGGTCGGACGGCACCCTCGAGATCATCACCGGTGTCGCCTCGATTGGGCAGGGCGTGGAGACCGTGCTGGCGCAGATCGCATCCGAGACGCTGGGCCTTCCCTACCAGAAGATCCGCGTGATCCACGGCCAGACGGCGCTGATCGAGGAAGGCATGGGCGCCTTCGCCTCGCGGGTCACGGTGATGACGGGCACGGCGGTGCGGATGGCGGCGGAAGCTCTGCGCGCGCGCGCACTCGCCGCGTCCGCCGCGCTGCTGCAGGCGGAGGAGGGCGAACTGGCGCTGCGGCAGGGTGACGTCGTGGCGGCGTCAGGCGCCTCGATCGGGCTTGGCGACCTGGCCGCACAGCTCGAGGCTACAGGAGGGCTCACGGCCGAGGGCATCTTCGCGGCAAGCCACATGGTTTATCCCTATGGCATCCACATCGCGCAGGTCCGGATCGATCCTGGAACCTGCGCAATCACCGTCGAGCGGTTCTTCGTCGCCTACGAGATCGGCCGGTCGGTCAACCCCATGCTGGTCGAGGGCCAGATTGCCGGAGCCGCGGCGCAGGGCATCGGCGGAGCATTGCTCGAGGAGTTCGTCTATGACGAGAACGGCCAGCCGCTCGCGGCAAGCCTCGCCGACTATCTGATGCCGACCTGCCACGAGGTGCCGGACATCGAATGCCTCGTGCGGGAGGATGCGCCGAGCCCGCTCAATCCCTTGGGCGTCAAGGGGGCGGGAGAGGGCGGCATCACAGCCGCGGGTGCGGCCATCGCCGCGGCGATCGACGATGCGCTCGGCGTGCCGGGTGCGGTCACCGAACTGCCGGTGACGCCGCAGCGGCTGCATATGATCCTGAAAGCCCGCCGCTGAGGATCAGCTGCGGTTGAGATTGAACCACAGGGTCCGGACCTTGCGGTTCTGGTGGTTCCATAGCCGATGTTTGCGGGTGGAGCTGTAGGAGATCAGGTCGCCGGGATTGAGCTGGTGCTTGCAGCCGTCGATCTCCACGGTCAGCACGCCCTCCAGCACGAAGCCGAATTCATAGCCGTCATGCGAGATCGGCCGCTCCGCGCTGCCGGTGTTCGGGGCATATTCATTGATAGCGATGCTCACACCAAGTCTGAGGTCCTCGCGCAGCAGGCGCCGCACCACGTGACGGGCGGTTTCGACGACCTGGGCCTCCGAAGACCGGACGATCATCTTGTCCTCGCGCTCGACATTGTCGGCGAGGAGATCCGACATGCCGACCTGCAGCGCGCGGGCGATGACCACCAGCGACCCGATCGAGGGCGATGTCCGGCCGCGCTCGATCAGGCTCAGCATGGAGGGGCTGAGGCCCGACGCCGTGGCCAGCGCCTGGAGCGTCATGCCGCGCTGCCCGCGCAGTTCCCGGATCCGGTTGCCAATGGTGAGGATGGCCTGTGCGGTGGTTTCGGCAAGTTCATCCGGCCGCGCGTCCGGCTCGCGCGGCGGTGTTGCGGGCTGCGGGCGTCTGGCTTGTGTCGCAGGTGGCATTGCAATGATCCGACCTTTTGATTAAGCTGAATTTCCTTTAATGCCGGTCAAGACGCAAGGCAAACATGCAGCAGCCCCCCGTCCCCACCGTTCGCGTCGTCGACAGCAATACCTCAACGGTGAAGTTAAACATCATTGAAGGCGGCGGCAATGCAAAGGTGGCGCTGTGGCCCGGCAACGGCGCGCTCTACCGATCCTTCCAGGTGCTTGACCTGTCGCCGGGTTCCGCCACCATCGCGCTCAGCCATGCCTCCGACTGCGTCTACTATGTCATTGAAGGACAAGGCGCCATCGTCGATACGGCCAGCCTCGCCGAAATCCCGCTGGCGGAAGGCGCCATGGTGCACATCGACCGCGGAGACGGTTACAGGTTGAAGGCCTCGCTCTCGCGCGGCCTGAAGTTGCTGGGCGGCCCGTGCCCGCCCGACCCTGCGCTTTACGACCTCATTCAAACCGGGGGAGCCTAGAGCCATGGCCATTCGCGTCTTCCACCGCGACACGCCGTCGATGCGTCTGCCGCTCATTTCCAAGGATGCCCGATTCGTCGTCTGGCCTGGCGTCGGCTGCTGGTACGCCAACATGAACTATGTCAGGCTCGAACCGGGCGAGGAAAACGTCCCCCATATCCATGTGGCGTCGGAGGACACGATCTTCATCCTCGAAGGCGAGGGGACGATCAGCGACTACACCAACAATCTCGATTTGCCCTTCCATGCGGGCTGCATCGTGCATGTGCCCGTCGGGGTGAAGCATGCGGTGAAGGCGAACCGGGGCAAGCACATCGTCAGCGTCGGCGGTCCGGCGCCTGCGGACATCAACCTGCTCAAGGCCGTGAAGGCACTGCCCGCCGATGCGGCGCCACCGCTTCCACCGGACAACCGCTGATCAAGGGCATGAAGACGCAAGTCGCCATCGTCCAATTCAGGGCCGAGGCCTTCGACGCCGGCGGCAACCGGCGGCGCACGCTGGACCTCGTGGAGGAAGCGGCCGCAGCCGGAGCGCGCTTGGTCGTCCTGCCGGAACTCGCGATTTCGGGCTATCAGCTGGAGAGGGCCGGGCTCCTGCGGAGCGCGGAGGAGATCAACGGGCCAACACTCGAGGCGTGGAGCGGGGCCGCACGGCGCCACGGGGTTTGGATCGCCGGAGGCTTTTGCGAGCGCCAGGGGGACCGGCTGTTCAACTCGGCGATGCTGGTAGGACCGGACGGTCTCGCCGGCCATTACCAGAAACTCCATCTCTTCGATTCCGAAAAGCTGATCTTCGCACCGGGCGAGCGCGGCCTCAGCGTCTACCAAACGCCCATCGGCCGCATCGGGATCTGCGTCTGCTATGATCTCCGCTTCGTCGAGGTTGCCCGGGTGCTTGCCCTGGCGGGGGCCGACCTGATCGCGGTTCCGACCGCATGGGTCAGAGGATTTGATCCGAAACCGCGCGATGCGATGGGCTACATTGGCCAGGCGCGCGGCGCCATTCTGCAGGCCAACCTCAACCAGGTCTACATCGCCATCGCGTCGCAATGCGGCCGCGTGGGCACGACGGAGTTTCTCGGCTCCTCGCTGATCGCCGACCCCTATGGGACCGTGCTCGAGGGACCGATGGGCGATGACGAGGAGCGGATTGCGGTGGCGGAGTTCGATACCGCGGTGGCCGAGGCGTCACGCGTGCGCTCGCCGCTGGTGCGCCCGCGCGAGGACCGGCGCACCGATGTCTACGCTGTCGCCAGCGGCGGCAAGCAGTATTAGAGCGACGTGAAGGAGGAGGCGGCCGGGCATGAAGATCGTCAAGGAGTTCACCGTGGCGCGGCCGTTCGAGGCCGTCTGGGCCTTCTTCAGCGACATTCCGGCGGTTGCGGCCTGCCTCCCGGGCGCCGAGCATCTGGGACAGAGGGAAGACGGCCTGCACGGCGGCAGGGTCACGGCCAAGGTCGGACCCTTCCAGGCGAGCTTCGAGGGCGAAGCGAAGGTCGATTTCGATGAGGCCTCCCGGCGCATCTCGGTCGAGGGCAAGGGGGTCGACAAGAAGGGCGGCAGCCGCGGCAAGATGACGATGATCTGCAGCTTCGTGCCCGAGGACGGCAGCACGCGGGTGACGGTCGATGCCGACGTGATGCTGTCGGGCGCCATCGCGCAGTTCGGCCGCACCGGGCTGATCTCGGAGATTGCCAATGTGATGATCGCCGATTTCGTCGCCAATGCCGAGGCCGTCTTCGCCGCCGCCGAAACCGGCACGGATCCCGTGCTGCGCAACTCTTCGCAGCCGCTCAGCGCCTCGCGCCTTCTGACCCGGTCGATCAAGGGCTGGATCAAGTCCTGAGCGGCAGGGGCCGGCGCATCCGATACAAGACACAACAATTCTGGAGGAGAACGCAATGAAGATCGTCGACATGACCCACCTGATGAACGTCCACACGCCCGGCTGGGTCGGCTATGCCGGCAACCAGATGTATTATGCGCAGAACCTGCAGACCAAGCAGATCGTTGCGCAGCGCATCGACACGGCCATGCATGTCGGAACCCATATCGACGGCGCCATGCACGGCACCGACGGCATGGGCGACATGGCCTCCTATGCCCTCGACTATCTGGTCAGTCCCGGCTGCGTGGTCGATGTCTCGCAATACATGGATGACTGGGCGGTGATCACGCCCGAGATGCTGGAGAAGGCGCCGGTCGAGATCCGCGACGGCGACATCCTGATCATCCACACCGGTTGGCATCGCTACTGGGAAGGAAAGCCGCAGCAGGACCTGGTGCGCTACTTCTGCATGCATCCCGGCGGCACCATCGAACTCCTGCACTGGATGCTGAAGCGCAAGATCAAGTGGTTCGGCATCGATGCGGGTTCGGGCGACCATTCGATGAACACGTCGATCCGCCACATGCGGCCCGATCTCGCCAAGCGCTTCGAGAAGAAGGTCGGCAAGAGCTGCGAGGAGTTCTTCGGCGAATACAGCTACACGCACAAGAAATCGGGGCGGCTGGTCACCGAGAACATCTTCCCCTTCCATGCCTATGCCTTCCAGGAAGGCCTGATCCATGCCGAGAATGTCGGTGGCGACATCGATCTCATGCTCAACAAGCGCGCGGTGATCGGCGCCTTCCCATGGCGCTACGAGGGCCTCGAGGGCTGCCCCTGCCGCATCGTCTGTTTCGAGGGGATGGACGAGAAGGTCGAGGCCGTGGGCGATGCCGCCCGTGCCATCTTCGGCCGGCGCTAGGGAGCGGGGGGCACATGCTGATCGGGGCACGCGATCCACAGTCGATGACCGCGGCACAGCGGCAGGCCTATGACGTGATCGCCTCCGGTCCGCGCAAGGACGTGCCATTGCCGTTCCTCGCCATGCTCGATGTTCCGGAACTTGCCGATGCGATACAGAACGTGGGAGCAAGGATCCGTTTTTCGGGCGGGCTCGACCCGCGGCTCCGGGAAGTGGCGATCCTCGCCACGGCGGCAGCCTTCGGTTCCGGCTATGAATGGGACTATCATGAGCCCATCGGGCGCAGTCTCGGACTGGATGCAGCGGAGATTGCGGCGATCCGCTCCGGCGGACGGTGTGGCCGGCCCGCCGAGGATGCGATCGTCGCCGTCTGCCGGGCAGCGGTGCGTGAGCGCCGCATTCCCGAGGAGCAGCTGCTGACACTGGTCGGGCTGATTGGCCGTGGTGCGGCGAGCGAGGTCGTCGCCATCGCCGGCTACTATCAGATGCTCGCCCTCTTTCTTTCGGCGGGCGCCCTCGACCATCCACTGCCGTCAACGTGATCAGGAAAGCCGGAGGATATCCGATGTTCGCCTATATCTATGGAAACCGCCGCAGCCTGCCCGCGGGCTTCGAGGACTTCACCGGCCGCGCGAATGCGGCAATCGTGTCGATCGACATGCATCAGGGCCATCTCTCCGACTCGCCGGACTGCCCGTGCCCCGCACCCCGCGCCCGTGATATCGTCGAGCCCCTCAACGCCTTTCACGCCGCGGCCCGCCAGTTGGGCGTGCCGGTCATTCATGTGAAGAGCGTGCTGCGCAAGAGCGGCGTTGACGACGTGAAGGGCATCCCCTCTGCCTGGAGGCGGACCTTCCCGCTCTATGTCGGCGACATTCCCAATGCCGATGAACATGCCCTCGAAGGCAGCCGCTGGACCGAATTCGTCACCGAAGTGCTGGAGGACGACCACGTGGTCGCCAGCAAGAAGCGGCTCTCGCCCTTCTTTGCGACCGACCTCGATTTCCTGCTGCGGCAGATGGGGGTGAAGAGCGTGGTGATCGACGGCGGAATGACCGACTGCTGCGTGCTGAACTGTGCCTTCGATGCCAGCAACCTGAGTTACCGGGTCATCGTGGCCCAGGACCTGGTGCGCGGCACCAACCCGGAGATGGAGGCGGCGGCCCTCAAGATGGTGTCGCTGCACCTCGGGCTTGTCATGGACTCAGGCGACATCCTGACGGCGTGGCGCCAGAGCGCCTGAGCCGGGGCGGGGTCAAAATCGTTTTTGACCACCTGAACAAATTCTGTCATCCTCCCCAAAAATCCCTGGCTGAGGGCGGACCCCGTAATGCAGGGTTGAGGAGGGCGAACAATGGCTGACCTTCGCGCCAATCTCGTTGGCATCAAGTCCCCGAACCCGTTCTGGCTCGCCTCGGCGCCGCCGACCGACAAGGAATACAACGTCGTGCGCGCCTTCAAGGCCGGCTGGGGCGGCGTGGTGTGGAAGACCTTAGGGGAGGCGGGCCCGCCGATCGTCAATGTCAACGGTCCGCGTTATGGCGCCATCCACGGAGCTGACCGCCGGCTCTTGGGCTTCACCAACATCGAACTGATCACCGACCGGGATCTCGAGATCAATCTGCAAGAGATCAAGAAGGTGAAGCGCGAATGGCCGGACCGGGCGATGGTCGTGTCGCTCATGGTGCCGTGCAACGAGGACGCCTGGAAGAACATCCTGAAGCGCGTCGAGGAAACCGACTGCGACGGCATCGAACTGAACTTCGGTTGCCCGCACGGCATGAGCGAGCGCGGCATGGGAGCCGCCGTCGGCCAGGTGCCGGAGTACATCGAGATGGTGGTACGCTGGTGCAAGCAGCACAGCCGCATGCCGGTGATCGTCAAGCTCACGCCCAACGTCACCGACATCCGCCAACCCGCACGGGCCGCCAAGCGCGGCGGTGCCGATGCTGTCTCGCTCATCAACACGGTGAACTCGATCATCGGCATCGATCTCGACACCTTCACGCCGAAGCCCACGATCGATGGCAAGGGCAGCCACGGCGGCTATTGCGGGCCGGCGGTCAAGCCGATCGTGCTCAACATGATCGCCGAGATCGCCCGTGACCCGGAGACCCGCGGCCTGCCGATCTCCGGCATCGGCGGTGTGACCACCTGGCGCGACGCGGCGGAGTTCATCTCGCTCTCCTGCGGCACGGTGCAGGTCTGCACCGCCGCCATGACCTACGGCTTCCGGATCGTCGAGGAGATGAAGACCGGTCTTGCGCGCTGGATGGACGAGAAGGGCTACCGCACGCTCGACGACTTCCGCGGCCGCACCGTGCCGAACGTCACCGACTGGCAGTATCTCAATCTCAACTACATCACCAAGGCGCGCATCGACCAGGACCTGTGCATCAAGTGCGGCCGCTGCTACGCCGCCTGCGAGGACACCTCGCACCAGGCGATCATGCAGGAGAAGGACGGCAAGCGTCACTTCGAGGTGATCGACAGCGAGTGCGTGGCGTGCAACCTCTGTGTCGAGGTCTGCCCGGTCGAGAAGTGCATCACCATGGTGCACATGACGGACGGCATTGATCCCCGCACCGGAAAGCCCATCGAGCCGAATTACGGGAACTGGACCACCCACCCGAACAACCCGATGCGGTTGAAGGCGGCGGAATAGCGGTCACGCCACTCGGGAGGCCTTGAACGCCACGGTCCGGCAAGGACCGTGGCGTTTCCCGTTCAAGGGTGCCACGGGCGGCTTGCATTGCCGGTGGATTTGCGCATAAACTGAATACCATATCCATTATGTGGATATGAGGAGAGTCAGATGGGGCTTCGGATTGCCATCGATGCGGGCGGCACGTTCACGGATGTCGTCGCGATCGACGATCGCACGGGCGGGATCGCCGCGGTCAAGACGCCATCAACCCCAGGCGACCCGAGCATCGGACTTCTGAAAGGCGTCGAGAAGGTTCTGGGCGCCATGGGGCGGGGCACTGACGAGGTGTCCATGCTGCTTCATGGCTCGACCGTGGCGACCAATGCGGTGCTTGAGCACAAGTTCGATGGTCTGGGCCTCCTGGTCACCCGTGGCTTCCGCCACATGATCGAGATCGCCCGCCAGTCGGTTCCGGACGGCTACGGCAACTCGTTCTTCTGGGTCAAGCCGCCACGCCTCGTGCCGCTGCACCTGGTGCGTGAAATTCCAGGGCGCATGAAATTCGACGGCACGGAACTCGAGCCCATCGACCCCGCCGCAACGCTCGCCGCCGTCCGCGAACTCGTCGAGGACGGCGTGAAGTGCCTTGCCGTCTGCCTGCTTCACTCCTATGCCAACGGCGCCCATGAGCAGCAGGTGGGTGAGCTCATCCGCAAGGAATTCCCGGGCATATTCGTGTCGCTGTCTTCGGTGGTGCTGCCCGAGTACCGCGAATACGAGCGGGCGATGACCACCCTCGTCGACGTGCTGGTCAAGCCTTATTGCAAGACCTATCTGACGAACGCCGCCAACAAGATCGAGGAGAAGTCGGGCAAGATCCCGTTCCTCATCATGCAGTCGAACGGCGGCGTAGTGAAGCATTCGACCGCCGGCGAACGCCCGGTGACCATGCTGCTGTCGGGTCCTGCTGCCGGCCTTCTCGGCTCCATCCACATGGCGCAGCTCGCTGGCTACCGCGACATCCTGACGATCGACGTCGGCGGCACGTCGACCGACGTCGCCATCATCGAGAACTACAAGCCGATGTACACCTCGTCCTCGAATGTCGAGAGCTACCCGGTGAAGACCCCGATGCTCGACATCGTGACAGTGGGTTCGGGCGGCGGCTCGATCGCCTGGACCGATCCCTATGGCAGCCTCAAGGTCGGCCCCAAGAGTGCCGGCGCCGATCCGGG
>JADCDC010000501.1 GCA_020252385.1 Aestuariivirga sp. | reverse complement strand
TCACGCTCACCCAGCTCATCGTCGCGATCTGGGTGAAGTGGAAACGTCCGAGGGAGGTCCCGCTCTAAGGCGGGAGATCAGTCATGAAGGGCATTCGCCTCATTCCCGACGACACCAAGATTCCGTTCATGAAGTTCAGCCGTTTCGGCTATCTGCTGTCCGGCATCCTGTGTGCGGCGTCCCTGTTGCTGTTCATCTTCAACGGACTCAACATGGGCGTCGACTTCAAGGGCGGCACGGTCATTACCATCCGCACTGCGGAGCCTGCCAATCTCGACCAGCTGCGCTCGACCATCAACGGACTGGGCCTGGGCTCCGGCGAGTTGCAGGAGTTCGGCTCGCCGCGTGACGTGCTGATCCGCATCGGCACGCAGGAAGGCGGGGACGAGGCACAGCAGGCGGCCGTCAACACCATCAAGGACGCCCTGGGCCCGGATGTCGAGTACCGCAGCGTCGAGGTGGTGGGACCGAAGGTTTCGGGCGAACTGGCCCAGCAGGGCATCCTCGCCGTGGTCATCGCGCTGTTCCTGGTGCTCGTCTATGTGTGGTTCCGCTTCGAGTGGCAATTCGCGCTGGGCGCCATCGCCTCGCTGATGCATGACGTGATCCTGACGATCGGCCTGTTCAGCCTTCTGGGGCTCGAGTTCAATCTCTCGATCATCGCCGCCATCCTGACGATCATCGGCTACTCGCTGAACGATACGGTGGTGATCTATGACCGCATCCGCGAGTTCCTGCGCAAGTACAAGGCCATGCCCTTCGCGGACCTGATGGATTTCTCGATCAACTCGGTCCTGCCGCGCACCCTGATGACCTCGGTCTCCGTGCTGCTCGCGCTGCTCGCCCTCTACATCTACGGTGGCGAAGTCATTTCCGGCTTCACCTTCACGATGATCTGGGGCGTTATCATCGGCACCTATTCGTCCTACTTCATCGCGACGCCGGTTCTGTTGCTGCTCGGCACGCCGCGCGATGCGCAGAAGACGGCCGAGGCAAAGGCTGCAGCCGCCGCAAGGCCGTGACGGCGCATTTCCCTGGCACCGCCACCATCGACGGCTATGGGGCTGGCGGCTTCAGCTTTGCGGGCATGTCGCACCGCGGCTCGATCCTGGCGCTGCCCTCCGGGATCTACGCCTGGACCGCCGATCCGCTCGCCCTTTCGCCCGATGATTTCGCCATGGTGCTGGCGGAGCGCGAGGCGATCGACCTTCTGCTCATCGGCATGGGACGCGACATGGCGCGCCCGCCCCGCCCGGTGCGCGAGGCGCTCGAGCGCGCTGGCTTGAGGTTCGACCCCATGGCGACGGGCCATGCCGTTGCCACCTACAACCTGCTGCTTGGCGAACGGCGGCGCGTCGCAGCCGCACTCATCGCCGTGGACCACGGATCATGAGCGAGGTCCAGGACATCGTCCGCAGCCGCGACCGCGACCGCTATCTCTCAAGCCTCTTCGCGCCGGACGACAGGCGCGCCGATCTTCTGGCGCTCTATGCCTTCAACGCCGAGGTCATGCGCGTGCGCGATGCGGTGAGCGATCCCAACATCGGCTTGATCCGCCTGCAATGGTGGCGCGACACGCTGGAGAGCGGTGCCGGCGGCGGGCATCCCGTGGCGGAGGCGCTGCTTGCCGCCGTAGACGCGCGCGGGCTGCCGGTGCAGGCGCTCATCGATCTCGTGACGGCGCGCGAGTTCGACCTGTTCCAGGACCGCATGCCCGGCCTCACCGAACTCGAGGCCTATCTGGGCGAGACCCATTCGCGGCTCATCATGATGGCCGCCATGATCCTCGACCGCGATGGCGCCCCTAGGGCCAGCGAGGCGGCGGGGCTCGCAGGCGTTGCCCAGGGCCTCGCCCTGATCCTCGGCGACCCGCGCCACCGCGATCCCTTCCTTCCGGAGGGGATGGACGTGCCGGGCGCCATCGCCCATGCGCGCAAGAGGCTCGCCGAGTTTGAGGCCCTGTTGCCCGCGCTGCCCAAATCCGTGCTGCCGGCGTTCCTTCCGGTGAGCCTGACGGGGACCTACCTCAACCGCATCGCCAGGGCCCCCGACGAGATGCTGACCGTCTCGGCGCTGAAGCGCCAGTTCGTCATGTGGTGGACGGCGCGGAGATGGGGTTAGGGGGTCACTCCGCCGCCTGCCGCCGGTCCCCGCCGAGCCAGGTATCGAAATCCGCCATGGCGCGGGCGGTGTAGGCGCGCTTCCGCTCCACCGCCTGCTCGGTGTGTTTCAGGCGCTTGCCGTCCTTGACCTTCACCTTCTCGATGGGCGGGAAGAGCCCGAAATTCACGTTCATCGGCTGGAAGGAGGAGCCCCGCGCATCCGTCGTCTCGATGTGGCCGCCGGTGATGTGGTTGATCAGCGCGCCATGGGCGGTGGTGGGCGGCGGCACCTCGAAGGGCAGCCCCAGCGCCTCCGCCGCGGCCATGCGGCCCGCCATGAGGCCCATGGCAGCGCTTTCGACATAGCCCTCGACACCCGTCACCTGGCCCGCGAAGCGCAGGGACGGCCTGGCCTTCAGCCGCAGCCTGTCATCGAGCACGCGCGGGCTGTTGAGGACGGTGTTGCGGTGAAGTCCGCCCAGCCTGGCGAACTCGGCATTCTCCAGGCCCGGAATGGTGCGGAACACCTTCACCTGCTCGGCGTATTTGAGCTTCGTCTGGAAGCCCACCATGTTGTAGAGCGTGCCGAGCTTGTTGTCCTGGCGGAGCTGCACTACCGCATAGGGCTTCTCTTCCGGCCGGTGGGCATTGGTAAGGCCGCGCGGCTTCATCGGCCCGTGGCGCAGGGTCTCAGGCCCGCTGTCCGCCATCACCTCGATGGGCAGGCAGCCGGAAAAATAGGGGGTGGACTTCTCCCATTCCTTGAAGTCCGTCTTCTCGCCCTCGATCAGTGCACGGACGAAAGCCTCGTACTGCTGCCGGTTCATCGGGCAGTTGATGTAGTCCTTGCCGGTGCCGCCGGGCCCCACCTTGTCATAGCGTGACTGGAACCAGCAGGTTCCCATGTCGATGGTCTCGCGATGGACGATGGGGGCGATGGCATCGAAGAAGGCGAGCTGTTCCTCGCCCGTCAGCGACCGGATCGCCGCGGCGAGTGCAGGGGAGGTGAGGGGGCCGGTGGCGATGATGACGCTCTGCCACTCCTCGGGCGGCAGTCCCGCCACCTCGCCTTCCTCGACCGTCACCAGCGGGTGGCGCTTCAGCGTGGCGGTGACCTCCTCCGAGAAGGCGTCACGATCAACCGCCAGCGCGCCGCCGGCTGGCACCTTGTGGCGGTCCGCCATGGCCATGATGAGCGAGCCCGCGCGGCGCATCTCCCAGTGGAGAAGGCCCACGGCGTTCTGCTCGGCATCATCCGAGCGGAAGGAGTTGGAGCAGACGAGCTCCGCGAAGCCCCCGGTCTTGTGGGCGTCCGTGCCGACCCTGGGGCGCATCTCATGCAGGATCACGGGAACGCCGAGCGAGACGGCCTGCCAGGCGGCCTCGGACCCCGCCATGCCGGCGCCGATGATGTGGATGGGTTTTCTCATGCCCCCGCTCCTAGCATGCTTGGTGAGAGGTTTCGACGCTTTCATGCGTCCGGCGGCGGGAGTAGGCTCCCGCCCCATGAGCACCACACTCGCAGACATCTCCTCCGAACTCGAGGCCATCCGCGCGCAATCGCTGTGGAAGGTCGAGCGACCGATCCTCGGCCACCAGTCCGCCCATATCCGCGTCAAAAGCGGCGAGGTCCTGAACT
>JADCDC010000500.1 GCA_020252385.1 Aestuariivirga sp. | reverse complement strand
CGCGCAACGAGATCGGCGTTCGCGCCGCCGAAAAGCTGATCGGCCTCATCCGCGGGCAGGGCGGCATCCCGCATGACACGGTCATGCCGGTGGAACTGAAACTGCGCGGCAGCCACGCGCCGCTGCGGACCGCCGTCGCGGCGTAAGGCACCGTCACTTCTCGTAGTACTGCGCCACCAGCCGGTTCAGCAGGCGCACGCCCCAGCCCGAGCCCCAGCTCTGGTTGATCGGGCTGCGCGTGCCGTCCATGGCGGTGCCCGCCACGTCGAGATGGGCCCAGGGCACGCCGTTGACGAACCGCTGCAGGAACTGCGCGGCGGTGATCGAGCCCGCGTGGCGGCCGCCGATGTTCTTCACGTCGGCCACGTCATGGTCGATGATCTTGTCATATTCGGGGGTGAGCGGCAGGCGCCATACCTTCTCGCCGGTGGCGAGGCCGGCATCGGCCAGGTGCTGGGCCAGCTCGTCGTTGTTGGAGAACAGTCCCGCATGCTCCTTTCCGAGCGCCACCAGGATGGCGCCGGTCAGGGTGGCCAGATCGACCATGAAGCGGGGCTTGTAGCGATCCTGCACGTACCACAGCACGTCCGCCAGCACGAGGCGGCCCTCGGCGTCGGTGTTGAGCACCGCGATGGTCTGGCCCGACATGGAGGTGACGACGTCGCCCGGGCGCTGCGCCTTGCCGTCCGGCATGTTCTCGACGAGGCCGATGGCGCCCACCGCATTGACCTTGGCCTTGCGCTTGGCCAGCGCCATCATCAGGCCCGCCACGCAGGCGGCACCGCCCATGTCGCCCTTCATGTCTTCCATGCCCTGGGCGGGCTTGATCGAGATGCCGCCGGTATCGAAGGTGACGCCCTTGCCGATGAAGGCGAGCGGCGCCTCCTGGGCCTTGCCGCCCTTCCATTCCATCACCACGATGCGCGCCTCATGCGCCGAGCCCTGCGCCACGCCGAGAAGCGCGTTCATGCCGAGCTTGCGCATCTGCGCCGGCGTCATGATCGAGATCTTGAGGCCGAGCTTGGCCAGGGGCTTCATGCGCTCGGCGAAGGCCACCGGATGCAGGTGGTTGGGCGGTTCGTTGACCAGGTCGCGGGCGAGGTGCACGCCGTCGGCCACCGCGCCATAGGCCTCGAAGCGCTGGCGCGCACCCTTGGGATCGGCCGTGAGAACGCTCACCTCCTTGAGCGGCTTGCCCTCCGGCTGCTTCGACTTGTAGCGGGTGAAGGCATAGACCCTGAGCCTGACGCCCGACGCGATGAGCGAGGCCGCCTCGCGCGGCGCCAGCCCGCCGAGATCGAGGCCGGCGGCGATCGTGGCGCTTTCCGCCTTCAGCGCCTGGATGACGCCGGCCGCGGCACCCCCCAGCATCTCGAGGTCGAGCGGGCGGAGTGCGGCGGGCGCACCCACCCCGAACAGCACGATGCGCGACCAGCCGCCGCCCGGCGCCACGAGGTCGAGCGTGGTGTCGCGCCGGCCGGTGAAGGAAGCAGCCGCCATAGCGCGCCCCACCTGCCCGCCGGTGCGGCGGTCCGCCTCGCCGAGGGCGCCTTCGAGGCGGGCCCCCTCCGGAACGAGCAGGATGAGCAGGCCGGATTTCGGCAGGGCGGGCGCGGCAAAGCTGATCTTCATCGGGGAACCTTTGGGGAAACCTTTGCGGTATGTTCAGTTGTCCATAGCCGCTTTTGGGCAGATTTCAAACGTGGCGTGTCGCAACGGCACGTCGATTTGATTAACCAAGCTGGCACCGCCCGCTGCGGCAGCCCCGGATTGGGCCAGAATACCTGCCTGACAGGTCTTCACGGACCTGCGGAAAGCCGTTAAGAACTTGGACCAGACGAGCATCAGGGGTCAGGTGGCAAAGGTCGTTCGAAGCCTTGGGGGGCGGCGGAGCGGGGCGCGGGTGCAGCTATGCATTCTGAGCCTGCTGGCGGCTGCCGGCCTGGCGCTGGGCAGCCTCCCTGCCGCGGCCCGCATGGACGACGCGCCGAAGTTCGTCGCACCTCAGACCGATCCCATCCCGAAGGGCACCCGGGTCAACGTGGTGGCGGACAAGCTCGTCTATGACGGCAGGGCCGACGTCGCCACCGCCACCGGCACGGTGGAGCTCACCTACGGCCCCTATGTGCTGACCGCCACGCGGGTCGTCTATGACCGCAGGAGCGGGAAGTTCCGCGCCAATGGCTCGATCGTGCTGAGAGAGCCCAACGGCAATGTGGTGGAGGCCGATTCCGCCGAGCTCATGGAGAATTTCCGGGAAGGCTTCGCCGAGCATGTGCGCGCACTGCTCACCAATGACGTGACGATCACCGCGCAATATGCCCGCCGCTTCGAGAACGGCATCACCGTCTATGAGCGGGCGACCTACACCGCCTGCGTCGACTGCGTGAGCGAGGGCGGAACGCCCGCCTGGCAGATCGTGGCGCGCGAGGCCAAGCACGACCAGCAGGAGCGCACCATCTACTATCGCGACGCGCGGCTGGAACTGGGCGGCGTTCCCGTGTTCTACACGCCCTATCTCGCCTATCCCGATCCCACGGTCACCAGGCGCACCGGCTTCCTGTTGCCGAGCTTCTATTCCGGCCACGCCGGCTTCGGCGTGACGACGCCGTTCTTCTGGGCCATCGCGCCCAACATGGACATGACCTTCTCGCCCATGTGGACGACGCAGCAGGGCGTGCTGGCCGACGTCGAATGGCGCCACCGCCTGACCTCGGGCAGCTATACCGCGCGGTTCTATGGCATCTATGAGCTCGACGACAGCGACAACCAGGACGTCAGCCGCGGCTGGCGCACCGCCGGGCGCACCACGGGCGACTTCGAGATCAACGACACCTGGAGCTGGGGCTGGGACGCCACCGCCACGAGCGACCGCGACTTCCTCTCCGACTACGACATCGACGACCGCGACGTGCTGCCGAGCTACGTGCAGGTGACCGGCCTCGCCGACCGCAACTACACCAAGGCGCAGATCATCGGCTGGCAGACGCTGCAGGACGGCGTCGACCCCGAGACCATGCCGGTGGCGCTTCCCTTCATCACCGGCGACTATGTGGTGGAACCCGAGGTCATGGGGGGCGAACTGTCCTTCCGCGTCAACGCCTATTCGCTGAACCGTCAGGAATCGGTCGACGATCCGGAACTCGCCCTGGAACTCGGCACTCACCAGACGCATGCCATGGCCTATGCCGAATGGAGGCGGCAGATGGTGACGGGCGGGGGGGTGATCCTCACACCCTTCATGCAGGTGCGCTCGGACGCCTTCTTCTCGGAAAACGTGCCCGGCAGCGCCAAGCAGGAGGAAGCGGACCTCTACGTCACGCCCTCGGCCGGTTTCGACCTGCGCATGCCGTTCATCGCCAATCACGGCCCGGTGCAGGGCGTGCTGACCCCGGTGTTCCAGATGATCGCCGCGCCCTCCGAGGTGATCAAGGAAGAGAACGCCAACGAAGACGCCATCACGCTGAACTTCGACACCACCAGCCTTTTCCTCAACGACCGCTTCACCGGCTTCGACCGGCGCGAAGGGGGTGTGCGGGCGAACGTTGGCGTCAACTACACCCTGCTGGGCGCGAACGGCACCTTCATACGCACCAGTATCGGCGAGAGCTTCCACATCGCGGGCGAGAACAGTTTCGTTGCCGGTTCGGGGCTCGATGGCACCTCGTCCGATCTCGTCGGCGCCATCGCCGTGCAACTCAACGAACACGCGACCATCGGCTACCAGGCGCGGGTCGAGGAAGACCTTTCGCGCATCAACGTGCAGGAGGCGACCCTCGGCCTCACTTTCGACCAGTTTTCCGGTTCTGGGAGCTACGCCGACATCGCGGAGGCCGCCAGTTACGGTCGGCCGG
>JADCDC010000050.1 GCA_020252385.1 Aestuariivirga sp. | reverse complement strand
CATCAACGACGGGTTCGTGGCGGGCTATGCCGAGGCGATCAGCACGGCGGACCTCGGCGCCGCCGACGATGCGGAAGCCTTCGCCTTCGGCGCCGTGTTCATCGGTGACGAGAACCCCAACTTCACCAACAATGACGACGGCACCGTCTATGCCGATGCCTTCGCCTCGGCCTATGACACCTCGCTGGCCGTCGCGGGCGGCCTCATCCAGGCTGATGGTTTCAACGGCATTTCCGGCGCCACCATCACCAATGCCGGCACGATCGAGTCGAATGCCGAGGCCAAGGCCGGCAAGAATGGCCAGGACGGCGACAGCACCTCCGGCCCCTATGATCCGAGCAACACCGAGGCGCGCGCCTGGGCCGTTTCGCTGGGCGCGGGGCAGCTCGTCGGTGACGGTCTCGCTGGCGCCAACTTCACGAACCTCGCCGGCGCCGATCTGACGGTTCTCGCTGCCGCGAGCGCAATCGATTACTCTGAAGCCACGGCGGGTGCCCTGGGCATCGGCGGCGCTCAGATCGGGCTGGGCCTGGCTGGTGCCCGTCTCTATGGCGAGAATGACGGCATCATCGATGTCGAAGTGGATGCACGGGCCGAGATCATTCCCTTCAACGGCAATGGTGACACTGTCGACACGGGCGATGCGCTCGCAATGGGTGCTGGCGTCGGCTTCCTGCAGGTTGGCCTGGACGTGTTCGGCACGGGCGTGGCCGACTTCACCAATACGTATGAAATGAACGTGGACGTCTATGCCGAGGCGCTCACGCCGGTTGTGGATGGCTATGACGCACAGGCGCTCGGAATCGGCCTCGGCGCCGGTCAGGTGATCGGCACCCTCATTGGCAATGCCTATGCGGAAATCAACAATTACGATGAGATCGCGGTCGATGTCCTCTCCCGTGCGACGGGCGGCGATGCATCTGCCGATTCCTTCGGTATCGGCACCCTCCAGATCGCGGCCGCCGGTGCCCTCGGCACTGCCAGCGCCAGCCTCACCAATACCTCGCCCGACAGCATCGACGTCTATGCCGCCGCCTATGCATCCGGCCTCAATGCGGATGCCAATGCCTATGTGTTCGGCGCAGGCCAGGTCGCGTTCAATCTACTTGGCAATGCGACCGCCGATGTCAGCAACTCCGGCGGCATTCTTGCCGACGCCTATGCCCTGGCGGATGCCAAGTATGACGCCAATGCCGACGCGGACGCGGCGGGCGTGAACCAGACCGTGTTCTCGTTGTTCGCGTCCGATGCGACCATCAACAGTTCCTATTACATCGAGGCGAATGCCTTCGCCTATGCGTCGTCGTCACGCTCCGACGCCTATGCCTCGGCCAGCGCATCGGGCGCCAACCAGTTCGGTGTCGGCGGTACGCTGGCGCTCAACCTCACCAACCAGATTGGCGGAACGATCGACGCCGACGCCACGGCCTCTGCCTTCGCCTACGAGACCGCCAACGCGAGTGCCGACGCGAAGGGCTTCGAGCAGAATGGCACCTCTTTCGCGGGCCTCTCCCTCTCCGCCGACAACTCCGGCGACATGTATGTTGATGCGCTTGCCATTGCGTCCGGCGCAGCAATACCCAGTGATCCCGGCTATGTCTCGGCCTCCTATGCCTTCGCCGAGGCCAACGTAGCGGGCAGCATCCAGAGCGGCATCACGACATCCGGCGGCCTGGTGCTTGCGGGCTTCGGCAACTCCGGCGTGATGGACATCGAAGCTGATGCCTTCGCCTTCGCGGCCTATACCGCGGAAGCCGACGCGGGTGCGTTCGGCGCGAGCCAGGACCTTGCCTCACCCTCCGGCGATGTCTATGCCATCATCGAGAACTCGGGCGGTTATCTGAGGGCCGACGCAGAGGCATATGCCTCTTCCTTCTTCGGTGCGGCCTATGCCTCCGGCCTCGCCGTGGGCGCGGGCCAGGATGCAACCGGCCGGAACGTGTTCCTCACCGCAAGCAACTCGACCAGCCTCAGGGTCGATGCCGACGGCACGGCCATCGCCTATGACGATTGGGCCTATGCCGAGGCGCAGGCCACGGGCGTCGATCAGGAAGCCTTCGCCACCGCTGGCCGGGCTGCTGTCTACACCGAGAACACGTCGTCGATCTTCGTCACCGCGGACAGCTATGCCGTCGGTTACTATGCCCAAGCCTTCGCCTATGCCACGGCAATCGGCGTGGCGCAGGACGCCGACGCCGAAAATGGCGTCGCCACCGCCGCCATCAACAACTCGGGCATCTACGACATCACAGGCAGTGCAGAGGCCATTGCCTATTCGGTCTACGATGCCGCTGACGCGATGGCCTTCGCCCGCGGGGTCGAGCAGTATGCCGATGGCGGCGTCAGGGCCGTCGCCAGCGTCCAGAACGCCGCCGGGATCTATGGCACCGCCGTGGCCTTTGCCGTTTCATATGACAGCGGCGCCAGCGCCAATGCCACGGGCACGGGCGTCTTCCAGGACGTCTACAGCGAGAACGGCACGGCGGTCGGCGTCTACCAGGTGGCCGCGTCCTATGGCCTCGGCCTCTACTCGGAAAATGCCTATGCCGACCTTGAGAACACGGGCCTCATCGCGGCGGACGGCT
>JADCDC010000005.1 GCA_020252385.1 Aestuariivirga sp. | reverse complement strand
GATGATCGTGAAGGGCGATGGCACGCTGGCACTGGCCGAGCGCGTGGCGCTGAGGCCTATCGAGACGGTGCTGTCCGGCCCCGCCGCGAGCCTCGTCGGCGCCTCCTGGCTGTGCGGGCTCAGCGATTTCATCATGTCCGACATGGGCGGCACCACGACCGATCTCGGCATCTTGACGAATGGAAGGCCGCAGGTGGCGGAGCAGGGCGCCGAGGTTGGCGGCTGGCGCACCATGGTGAAGGCCATCGACGTCAAGACCATCGGACTGGGCGGTGACAGCGAGATCGCGATCGGACTCAATGGCGTGATCGAGGTGGGGCCGCAGCGCGTGGCGCCCGTCTCGCTCCTTGCCTCCCGCTACCCGGAGGTGGTGGCGATGCTCGAGTCGGACCTTGCCGACAGCGAGGGCGGCTCGCTGCACGGGAAATTCGTGCTGAAGCCCTTCGGCGCAACGGGTGGGCCGACGGCCGAGGTCAATCAACGCGAGGCGGAGATCCTGGCGCTGGTGGGCGAACGGCCGGCCCCCATCCGCAAGGTGGCGGTATCCTCCGCCGCGCAGCGCGCACTCGCCTCGCTGAAGCGCAAGGGCCTCGTCCAGACCGGGGGCTTCACGCCGTCGGATGCCGCGCATGTGCTGGGCCTGCAGGACAACTGGCCGGGGCCTGCCGCGGAACTTGCCGCGAAGCTGATGGTGCGCTTCCGCGACATGAAGGTGGGCGACAAGGCGCGCGTCGAGGGCTTCTGCCGCGAGGTGTGGTCCGAAACCGTGCGGCGCACTGCGCGGGTGATCCTCGACACGGCCTTCGGCAAGAGCTTCGGCACGCATGAACTGGTCGATGCCGTGTGCTCCGGGAAGGGTGCCCTCGGCCTGGCGAAGGTGTCACTCTCGCCCAGTGTGCCGGTCGTGGCGGTGGGCGGGCCGGTGCGGGTCTATTACGAGGAGGTGGGCCGCAGGCTCGGCTCCGAGATGGTGTTCCCGCCCTTCTTCGACGTGGCCAATGCGGTGGGTGCGGCGACAGGGGTGATCGCGCAGGCGGTGACGGTGACGGTCGAGGGCGATGGCGGCGGGCTGTTCCGCGTGCATGGGCCTTCGGGCACGGCGGTCTTCACTTCGGGTGCTCAGGCCATTGCTGCGGCGGAGGAGCAGGCGCGGTCACTGGCGCTCGACGCGGTGCGCCAGCTCGGCGCCAAGGACCCCGAGGTCACGTCGAGCGTCAGCAAGCATCACCTGCCCGACGCCGTCGACGACAACGGCCTGCTCGAGGCGGTGGTCAGGGCCGAGGCGCTGGGGCGGCCCGATACGCGCTAGAGGGCCTCGAGCGACTCGAGCAGTGGAAGGCCCTTCTTGACGAAGTCCTTCTCACTGCGGGCGAAGAGGACGGTGGCGGCTTCCCGCTTGCTGGCCGCGGGCTTGCCGGCTGCCGACCTGCTGGAGACGGAGCGGCCCGACCTGAGCAGCATCTCGGCCGCCAGTTCCGGCCGGCGCGCGGGATCCGCCTTGTGGGCCTGGTAGAGGAAGTATTCCATGATGCCGACGCTGCGGGCGAGCCCGTTGGCCAGGGTGGGCAGCACATAGACGTCCATGGACTTGCTGATGAAGCCGCCGATCGCCTGGCCCAATGCGGTGAGGCGCGGCCGAACAAGGGTCTTCTGGGCGGGGTCCAGCGCCAGTTCGATGTAGTTGAGGGCGACGAGCGCCTCCAGCGCGCTCAGGAAGCGGCGGTCGGCGTTGGCCTTGCCGTCGAACACCGCGCGGAGCGCATCGCCCGCCGCGGGACCGGCTGCCATCATGTCCAGCATGCGCCCGTAGGGGTCGGCGGGAAGTGCGGCCGTGCCGGCGGGCACCTTGGCGTGCAGCGCGCAATCCGCCCGCGCCCGCTTCAGCCGGAAGTTCTGCGCGGACAGCAGGCTGACCTGCTGGGACAGCGTGATCCTCTCCCCGCCCTTCATGTAGATGTCCTGCCGGAAGCGCTGGTTGACCCAGACGTCCTTGACGAGTTCGCGGTCGGGGAGGGTGGTCATCCGCTCATGCACCTTGCGCCCTTGCTGGGTGAGGCAGAACTCCACGCGGTTGAAGCGCAGGTCGGCCTGGCCGATGAAGGAGGCCTTGGCACCATCCATGTCGCGCGCCACGTCGGAGAAGAAGAAGGGCTGCCAGATCTCGTTCAGGTACTCGTGGACGACATAGGAGGGCTGGTGCTGGTGCAGCGTGGCGAGGTGCCTGGTCATGGCGGTGTTCGAGGCGAAATACTGCGCGTCCATCTTGGCGATCGACTGCATCTCGCGCACCGAGGCCTCGGCCTTCTGCACGATGCTGCCCTCGGCCTGCCGGTGCACGGCGATGAGCATCTGGCGCATCGCCTCGTCCGCGCTGCGGCCCACCGCGCAGTTGTAGGACACGTAGCAGAGCCCGCCCGGCTTCAGCTTGCGGCGGATGATGTCCACGATGTTCTGGCGCACGCTGGCGGAGACCCAGGAGTAGATGCCGTGGAGGACGATGATGTCGAATTCCGGAAGCGATCCGAGATCGAGGTTGCCGAAGCTTTCCTCGATGAAGTGCACGTTGTCTATGCCCGCCGCCTTCGCCAGGGCGCGGGCGTTGCGGATCTGCGAGGGGTTGTAGTCGATGCCGTAATACTGGCCGCCGGGATCGCGCGCGGCCATCACGTTGAGCGTGAGCCCCTGGCCGCAGCCCAGTTCGCAATAGGTGAGGGCGCGGCTCCCTTCGCCGCGGGCCGCCATGGCGGCGGGCGGCTGGTAGCCGAGAAACACGCTGGTCATCATCAGGGCATCGGGGTTCAGCATGGAATAGAAACCGAAGGTGTAGTCGGTCTCGGTCTTGTAGCCCTGGCGCCAG
>JADCDC010000499.1 GCA_020252385.1 Aestuariivirga sp. | reverse complement strand
GGATCGTCACATAAGCGGCCGCGGCGTCGCGCGGGGGTCGCGCGGGCCGTCGCCACAGGGGGATCAGGCCGTGACTGGATTCAAAAGACGCGACATTCTCAAAGGTCTGGCGGCTGGCGCCGCGCTTTCGGCGTTTCCCGTGGGCCGCCTGGCCACGCCGGCAATCGCCGCCGGCGAAACGATCACGCTGGGTGCCGTGCTGCCCTTCTCGGGCGGTCTCGAACTCTTCGGCAATCAGGCCAAGCTCGGCCTTGATCTTGCGATGGACGAGATCAACGCCGCCGGCGGCATCAATGGCATGCAGGTCGAACTCGTGCTGGGCGACGACGTGTCGGACCCCAAGCAGGGCGTGTCGGTTGCCAACAAGTTCGTCGGTGACGGCATCAAGTTCGTCGTCGGCCACTTCAACTCCGGCGTCGTCATGCCGGCGTCCGAAGTGTACCGCGAGAACGGCATGCTCGCCATCTCGCCCTCGGCCACCAACATCTGCGTGACCGACCGCAAGAACGGCCCCTGCGGCAACTGGACGGAAGCCGCTCCGGACCTGATGATGTTCCGCACCTGCGGCCGTGACGACCAGCAGGGCGCTGTTGCCGGTGATTTCATCATCAACAACCTCAAGGGCAAGGCCATCGCCGTCATCCACGACAAGACCCCCTACGGTCAGGGTCTGGCTGATGCGACCAAGGCCTACATCAACTCCAAGGGCGTGACCGAGGCCATCTATGAAGGCATCAACGTCGGCGACAAAGACTTCTCCGCGCTCGTCTCCAAGATGAAGCAGGCGAATGTCGAAGTCGTCTACTGGGGCGGCCTGCACACGGAAGGCGGCCTGATCGTCCGCCAGATGCGTGACCAGGGCATGACCGCCGTCATGATGTCCGGCGACGGCATCACCTCCGACGAGTTCGCCTCGATCGGCGGCCCGGGCGTCGAGGGCACCCTCATGACCTTCCCGCCCGACCCGCGCAAGCGCCCCGAGGCGGCCGAGATCGTGAAGAAGTTCACGGACGCCGGCTTCAACCCCGAGGCCTACACGCTCTACACCTATGCCGCGATGCAGATCCTCAAGGAGTCGATCGAGAAGGTTGGCGCTGCCGACGCGGTGAAGGTTGCCGAGTACATGTATTCGGGCGTGCCGTTCAAGACCGTGATCGGCGATATCTCCTTCGACAAGAAGGGCGACATCACCCGTCCGGACTACGTGCTCTACACCTGGAAGAAGCAGGCCGACGGCAAGATCACCTACGTCGCCGACTGAACTTCCGAATGACCTGAATGGGGCCCGCACGACACGTTCGTGCGGGCCTTTTGCTTGCGCGGAAGGATGGAAGACCCGATACTGGCCATCACATGATGCTGAGAACATTTCACACCCTTGCCGCCGCCGCCCTCCTCCTCGCGGCGCCGCAGGCTTCCGCCGAGATCCTGATCGGCGCTGCCGCACCGCTCTCGGGCTCCAACGCGGCGCTGGGCGAGCAGCTGCGGCGCGGCGCGCAGATGGCGGTCGATGACATCAACGCCACGGGCGGCATCCGCGGCGAACGCCTCGCCATCACCTTCGTCGATGATGGCTGCGACCCGCGCAAGGCGGTGGAGGTGGCCACGGGCTTCGTGGGCGACAAGGTGAAGGCGGTGATCGGGCATTACTGCTCGGGCGCGTCGATCCCGGCCTCCAAGGTCTATGAGAAGGCGGGCATCGTGCAGATCAGCCCGGCCTCGACGCACCCCAAGCTCACCGACGAGGGCGGCTGGAATGTCGTCCGCCTCGTGCCGCGCGACGACGCGCAGGCGGTGGCGGCGGCGGACCTCGTGCTGGCGAAATTCCCCGGCCGCAAGATCGCCGTGGTGAACGACGAGTCTCCGGGCTTCGCCACCCTCGCCCAGCGCTTCCGCGCAAGGCTCCAGGAAAAGGGTGTGGGCGTTGCCCTGGGCGAGAGCTTCAAGGCCGGAACCAAGGACTTCGCGCCGCTGGCGCAGAGGCTGAACCAGGCGGGTGCTGGCGTGGTCTATCTCGCGGGTACGCATGTGGAGAGCGGCCTCATCGCCAGCGCAGTGCGGGCGGCGGGCTCCTCCGCGCAGATCGTGGCGGGCGACTCGCTCGTCACCGAGGACTTCGCCAACCAGGCGAAGCAGGCCGCCGAGGGCACGCTGATGACCTTCACCTACGACCCGCGCAAGTTCCCCTCGGCCCGCCCGGTGATCGAGCGGATGCGGGCACAGGAGCAGAATGCCGAGGGCTTCACGCTCTATGCCTATGCCGCCGTGCAGGCGCTGGCCGCCGCGGCGGAGGCGACCGGCTCGACCGACAGCGCCCGCATCGCCCAATGGCTCCGCGGCGGCAACCGCTTCGACACCACGGTGGGCTCGATCGCCTTCGACGCCAGGGGCGACCTGAAGGAACCCGCGGTCGCCTGGTTCAAATGGATCGGCGGACGCTACGTGGAGATCGATCCCGGAACACTGGCGCCCCCCGTCCTCGACACCACTCCCTGAGGAGCCCTCATGCGTGCCTTCTTCGTCCAGATCAAATGCGAACTCGGCAAGGCCTATGACGTGGCCACGGCCATCGCGGATGCCGAGATCGCGTCGGAAATCTACTCGACCGCCGGAGGCTACGACCTGCTCGTCAAGTTCTACCTGAAGGACGGCGAGGACGTCGGCCACTTCGTGGCGCAGAAGATCCAGACCATTCCGGGGATCCGCGACACCTATACGCTGATCACCTTCAAGGCCTTCTGAGGCCCTTGATGCGCATCCTCGCCCTGCTGCTGCTGGCCCTTCTTGGCGCAGGCCGGGCGGAGGCGGCGAATGGCGCGGCACTGGGCCTCATCGGCTTCTCGCCGGACGGGCGCTTCTTCGCCTTCGAGCAATATGGCCATGAGGACGCCTCGGGCTTTCCCTACTGGGACGTGTTCGTCATCGACCTCGAGACGAACGCGTGGGTGAAGGGAACGCCGGTGGAGCTCTGGCTCGAAGAGGACGGCGCGAGCCTGGCCGAGGCGCGAGACAAGGCGCGGGGCTCCGCGGCGGAGGCGCTGAAGGCCGCCAATGTGATCGCCCCCGCCCAGCTCCTCGCCGCCAACCCCTCCACCGAGGTTCAGGCGGAGCGCGAACGGATCGTGTTCGACCGCTGGTACCGCTCCTGGGGTTCGCGCGCCGAGGACGTGGGAACGGAACTCGGCCGCCATGAACTGAAGCTCGAGCGCATCGTGCTGCCCCGGCCCGAGAAGTGCCATCCGGATGACGGCGACACCTATGGCTTCACCCTGACCCACAGGCGGCTCGACGATGGCAGGACCCGGGTGGTGCATCAGGACACCCGCCTGCCCGCCTCGCGCGGTTGCCCCGTCACCTATGACATCGCCGCCGTGGTGGCCCAGACGGGATTTCCGGAGCAGGACCGGCTGGTGGCCATCATCGGCGTCTACGCCAAGGGCTTCGAGGGCCTCGACCACCGCTTCATCGCCGTGCCGCTGACGCTGAAGTAGCTCAAGGACATCATTCATTCGCGCAACTTCCCCCTCGCCCTCGCTTCAGCGGGGGAGAGGGAGGGGTGAGGGGGTCTGTCGGCGAGGCGGGTTCTTGGAGCGGACTCGCGGAGACACCCCCTCACCCTGCCCTCTCCCCCACATGCGTGGGGGCGAGGAAGAAAAGGAAGCGTAGGTCGGGGCGCGCTCATGTTCGCACCACTTTCCCCCTCGCCCCCGCTTCAGCGGGGGAGAGGGAGGGGTGAGGGGGTCTGTCGGCGAGCCGGGTTCTTGGAGCGGACTCGCGGAGACACCCCCTCACCCTGCCCTCTCCCCCACGTTCGTGGGGGAGAGGAAGAAGAAGGGAAGGAGTGGGACGCGAGGAGGACGAAGTTTAGGGGTGCGCGATGAGGAAGGCGGGACTCGCTTGCGCAGCCGGGATTTGTTAATCGGGCCGCAGTTCGCTTCCGAGAGGCCCCGCCGATGATCCCGCGCTACACCCGCAAAGAGATGGCCCAGATCTGGGAGCCCGAGACGCGTTTCCGCATCTGGTTCGAGATCGAGGCGCATGCGACGGATGCCCTGGCGGAGCTCGGCGTGGTGCCGAAGGAGGCGGCCGCGAAAATCTGGGAGATGGGGAAGGACGCCAGCTTCGACGTCGCCCGCATCGACGAGATCGAGGCCGTCACCAAGCATGACGTGATCGCCTTCCTGACGCATCTGGCCGAGATCGTGGGGCCCGAGGCGCGCTTCGTGCACCAGGGCATGACCTCCTCCGACGTGCTCGACACCTGCTTCAACGTGCAGCTGACGCGCGCCGCCGACCTTCTCATCGCCGACGTCGACGGGCTTCTCGCCGCGCTGAAGCGCCGGGCCTTCGAGCACAAGCACACGGTCACCATCGGGCGAAGCCACGGCATCCATGCCGAGCCCACCACCTTCGGCTTGAAGCTGGCCCAGGCCCATGCGGAGTTCCAGCGCGCGCGCGAGCGCCTGGTGATGGCGCGGAAGGAGGTGGCGACCTGCGCCATTTCAGGAGCGGTCGGCACCTTCGCCAACATCGACCCGCGCGTCGAGGAGCATGTGGCGAAGATGATGGGGCTCGAGCCCGAGCCCGTCTCGACCCAGGTCATCCCGCGCGACCGGCATGCCATGTATTTCGCGGCCCTTGCCGTCGTCGCCTCCTCGATCGAGCGGCTGGCGACCGAGATCCGCCACCTGCAGCGCACCGAGGTCTTGGAG
>JADCDC010000498.1 GCA_020252385.1 Aestuariivirga sp. | reverse complement strand
CACCATGTCGTCCACCGGCATCACGGAGAGGATGGCGTCGAAAATCCGTGGAGCGCCATGCCCATCGAGGCGGACCACGCGCTTGCCATGTTCCTCGGCCGGGTAGTTTCCGTCGACGATGGCGATTTCGTCGCCGTGTCCCATGGCCCGCAGCACGCGCAGCAGGTCGGGGCTCAGCAGCGGATCGATTCCCTTGAGCATCAGTCTCTTTCCTTGAACAGGACGTTGCGGTTGATCATGAAGTTGTCGAACAGCGGCAGGCTGGCGGCGCCAAGCGCGCGGGCATCTGCGCCGATCGTTCCCTCCAGCACCGCGAACTCGGCCAGGCCCTGCCGGTCCACGGCCTCGAGGGCACGGCGCACGCGGGCCACGAAATCGGCGCGCACCTGCAGCGGAACCGCGCCGTCGATGACCACGGCGGAGCAATCGAGCACCGCCATCACGCCGGCGCATGCGGTCGCCACCTGTGCGGCGGCACCGTCCATCCAGCGATCAAGCGCAGGGCCCACACCGTGCCACGTGGCGACGTCCCGCCACAGCAGTTCGGGGTCGCCGCCATCGCGCTGGATCTCGCGTTCGAGTGCCGCCAGCGATGTCGCATGCACCAGCTGCTGCGATCGTCCAGTGCCGGAGGTGACGGGGAATGAGGCGAGCGCCCCGGCATTTCCCCTGCGCCCGAGATAGAGGTTGCCGTTCAGGACGACACCGCCGCCGATGAAGTAGCCAAGGTAGAAGTAGGCGAAGTCGGGCAGGTCGCGGCCGCAGCCAAACAGCAGTTCCGCCGCGCAGGCGGCCGAGGCGTCGTTGCAGAAATGAATGGGCCAGGGCAGCAACCGTGCGATTTCGGCCTGCAGGTCGAATTCCCTCCAGGCCATCAGCACGTCCTGTGGCGCTCCGACCTCTTCGGCCCAGTTCCAGAGCTCGCAGGCTGCTGCGATCCCCAGCCCGCTGATGCGCTCCCGCTGGCTTGCAGACAGTCCGCCCGTCAGCTCCGCGACACCCGTGGTCACGAAGGACATCAGCTCCAGGGGCGAGGGAAAGGCGTAGGGGCGGTGGATGGTGTGCCGCACATGGCCCGCGAGGTCGAGCAGCATCAGGTCGCCCGACCGCCGCCCGACCTTGAGGCCGATTGAGAAGGCGCCTTCCGGATCGAGCTCGAAGGGCACCAGCGGCTGGCCCACCTTGCCGCGCCGCGGAGTCCGCCGCTTTAGCAGGCGGTCGGCCTCGAGTTGCCGGACGATCACCGACACCGTCTGGGCGGAAAGCCCCGTCAACCGCGCCATTTCGGCCTTGGGCAGCTGGCCGTGCAGCCGCACCAGCGACAGGATCAGCCGCTCGTTGTAGAGGCGCACACCCGTCTGCGTGGTGCCGCGCGACAGGGCAGGGGCCGTCTCGCCCCTCGTGCCGCCGCTGGCCCACTCCATCGCCATTCCGATCAAGTCCTGTGCAGGAGCGCCCAGAATTCCAGTAGCGGAGCGGGGCTGTCAATCAATAAATCATTCCGGTTTACTTATTGACAGCCGTCAGATTTTGGTTTGAGAATGCGCCACGTGCAGGAGGGGGAGGAACCGTCCTCTCCCGCACTGGTAGAAGCAATTCGCTCAAACCCCTCAGGGGTAACACTGCAAAGGGAGGACCCACGTGAAGACATTTTTCAAAGCTGCCATGCTCGGCGCCGCCGCGACTGCGCTGTTCTCCGTCACCCCGGCCATGGCTGCGGGCGGCGTCTGCCTGATCACCAAGAACAACACCAACCCCTTCTTCGTGAAGATGAAGGAAGGTGCGGAAGCCAAGGCCACCGAACTCGGCCTCGAATTCCAGGCCTTCGCCGGCAAGGTTGACGGCGACGCCGGCCCGCAGATCGAAGCCATCGAGAACTGCGTCGCGGGCGGCGCCAAGGGCATCCTGATCACCGCGTCGAACGACTCGGTCATTCCCGCCCTAAAGAAGGCCCGCGAGGGGGGCGTGCTGGTGATCGCGCTCGACACGCCGATCGGCGACAAGGACGCCGCCGACTCGACCTTCGCCACCGACAACTTCGAGGCTGGCGTGCTGATCGGCAAGTGGGCCAAGGCCCAGATGGGCGATGCCGCCAAGGACGCCAAGATCGGCATGCTGAACATCAACAAGGACAACATCTCGGTCGACGTTCTGCGCGACACGGGCTTCCTCACCGGCTTCGGCATCGAAGTTCCGAACCCCAAGGTTCTGGGCTCCGAAACCGATCCGCGCGTGATCGGCCATGAAACCTCGAACGCCAATCCGGAAGGCGGCCTCAAGGCGACGGAAAACCTCCTCGCCAAGGAGCCGAACATGAACCTGATCTACACGATCAACGAGCCCGCTGCCGAAGGCGCCTTCCAGGCGATGAAGGCCGCCGGCAAGGAGAAGCAGGCCCTGATCGTGTCGGTCGACGGCGGCTGCCCGGGTGTGCAGGCCGTGAAGGACGGCATCATCGGCGCCACCTCCATGCAGTTCCCGCTGCTCATGGCATCGAAGGGTGTCGAAGCCGTAGCTGCCTTCGCCAAGGACGGCACGAAGCCGGCCAACACCGAAGGCCTCGACTTCTTCAACACCGGCGTGCAGCTCATCACCGACAAGCCGGTCGAGGGCCTGCCCTCCGTCACCTCTGAGGAAGGCCTCAAGCTCTGCTGGGGTTGATCCCCAACAATTGCTCTTCTGATAACAACGTCCGGAGGGGCGGCGCATGCCGCCCCTCCCAAAAATAAGCGGGGAATTCCGCACACGGGGAACATGGGGTAGGAAAATGAGCGAAGGACGCCAGCCGACCAAGACCGTCGCCGAGTATGAGTCGGCGCTGAACAAGGCGGACACCTCCGTCGCCTCCTTCGAGCTCGAGCACATGACGCCGCTGCAGAAGCTCCGCATCTTCCTGCAGGCCTATCCGGTCGCCGTCCCCATCTTCGTTCTGATTCTCTCGGTGCTGCTCTTCGGCCTCACCACGGATGGCCGCATCTTCCTGCCCGGCAACCTGGGGACGATCCTGAAGCAGGTGACGCCCATCGGCATCGTCGCCATCGCCCAGACCATCATCATTCTCACCGCCGGCATCGACCTGTCGATCGGCGCCATCATGGTGCTGTCGACCATCGTGATGGGCAAGCTCGGCGTCCAGCTCGGCCTGCCGGAACCGCTGGCGATCGCCATCGGTCTCTTCGCCGGCGGCGTCATGGGCTATGTCAACGGCGTCCTGGTCACCAGGCTCAGGCTGCCGCCATTCATCGTCACGCTGGGCACACTCTACATCTTCCAGGCGCTCAAGCTTTGGTATTCGGAATCGGAATCGATCCGCAACGTCGACACGGAGGCGACGGCACCGCTGCTGATCTTCTTCGGCAACGTCATATCGATCGGCGGATTCCAGATTCTCTACGGCACCATCGCCTTCCTGCTGCTCGCCATCCTCATGACCTATGTGCTGAAGCACACCGCCTGGGGCCGCCATGTCTATGCGGTGGGCGATGATCTCAACGGCGCCACGCTCTCAGGCGTCAGGACGGACAGGGTGCTGCGCTCGGTCTATGTGGTGGCGGGCGTCATCGCGGCCTTCGCAGGCCTCGT
>JADCDC010000497.1 GCA_020252385.1 Aestuariivirga sp. | reverse complement strand
CCTGGATGTTCACCTGGTGCGTCACCACCACCAGGGCGCCGGGCCCCTTCCAGCCCTTCAGGATGGCGCGCGCGGCCGCCGTGGCCTGGGGTTCGGCGCTGCGATCCTCGAAGAAGGAGTTGAAGGCGGGGTCCGTCTCGACCCGGCCAGGGAAGGCGAGGTCAGCCGTCTCCCGCGTGCGGCACCATTGCGAGGACAAGACCTTGCCGACGGCGATGCCCCGGCTCTGGAACGCCTGCCCGATGGCGCGCGACTGGGCCCTGCCCCGGTCATCCAGATTGCGCTGGGTCGCGCAGTCGCCAAGCACGAAATTCGCGGGATCGCCGGTGCCGGGTGCGATGGCATGACGGAAGAGGACGATGGCGCCCTCCTCCTTCAACAGGTTCCATCCGGTCTCATCCGCCTTGGCGGCGGTGACGGGCAGCAGCAGGGCCATCAGGAACAGCAGCGTACGGAGCATCATGCCTGCTCCTACGCAATCCGCCCGAAACGGTTCAGCCGAACTTGTTGCGCTTGGGGAAGCCCTGCGGCGGGGCGCGGCCGGCCTGGGCGCGCTCGCCAATCCATTCCTTGAGGTCGGTGACGACGAAGTTGCGGCCGGAGGAATCCGTCCAGCTCAGGCCCTGCTTCAGGTTGAAGGCGCGCACGTCGCTCAAAGCGCCGTCCTTGAAGCGCTGGAGGCGCACACCCTTGCCGCGCGCCATTTCCGGAACCTCGCCGATCTTGAAGATGATCATCTTGCGGTTCTCGCCGATCGAGGCGATGTGCGTGGCATCCTCCGCCACGGGCACGCAGACGCAGGCCTCGACGGGGGCCTTGACGTTCAGCACCTGCTTGCCCTTGCGGGTCGTCGCCACGCATTCGTCTTCCGGCACGATGAAGCCATCGCCCTCGGTCGAGGCGAGCAGCCGCTTGGTTCCCGGCTGGTGCACGAAGAGCGAGACGATCGAGTCCGCGGCATCGAGATCGCACATCAGGCGCACCGGTTCGCCATGGCCGCGCCCACCCGGAAGCTTCGCCACGTCGAGGGTGAAGAACTTGCCCGAGGATGAGAACAGCATCACCCGGTCCGTCGACATGGCATGGAAGGTATAGAGGCCCTGGTCGCCATCCTTGTAGGAGAGGCCCGAGACATCCTCCATGTGGCCCTTCATGGTGCGGATCCAGCCCTTCTCCGAGCACACCACGGTGACGGGCTCCTTCTCGATCATCGCCTGCTCGAGATCGGCATCGATCTCGGGGGCTTCCGAGAAATCGGTGCGGCGGCGGCCCAAGGGCGTCTTCTTGGAGAACTTCTCCTTCACCGACCTGATCTCGTCCGAGATCTTCGACCACTGTTCCTCATCCGACTTCAGGAGCGCGTTGAGCGCCTTCTGTTCCTTCACGAGCTTCGCATGCTCGCCGCGGATCTCCATTTCCTCGAGCTTGCGAAGTGCCCGAAGCCGCATGTTGAGGATGGCCTCGGCCTGGTTGTCGGTGAGCGTGAAGCGCGCGATCAGCGCCGGCTTCGGCTCATCCTCCTCGCGGATGATGCGGATCACCTCGTCGAGGTTCAGATAGGCGACGAGATAGCCCTCGAGGATTTCGAGGCGGCGCGCGATTTCGGCCAGGCGGAAGTTGGAGCGGCGGACGAGAACGTCTTTCCGGTGATCGAGCCATTCGCGCAGCACCTGCCTGAGGCTCATCACCTTCGGCACCTTGCCGTGGCTCAGCACGTTCATGTTGAGCGGGATGCGGGCCTCGAGCTCGGTGTTGCGGAACAGCTGCTCCATCATCAGCGTCGGATCGACGGTGCGGCTCTTGGGCTCCAGCACGAGGCGCACGTCCTCGGCCGATTCATCGCGCACGTCGGCCAGAAGCGGCAGCTTCTTGGCGGTGAGCAGCTCGGCGATCTTCTCCACCAGCCGGCTCTTCTGCACGAGATAGGGGATCTCGGTGACGACGATCTGCCAGGTGCCGCGCGGCAGCTCTTCCACCGCCCAGCGCGCGCGCACGCGGAAGGAACCACGGCCCGTCCTGTAGGCCTCGGTGATCGATGCGCGGGCGTCGATGATGATGCCGCCCGTCGGGAAGTCAGGCCCCTGGACGAGCTGGGCGATCTTGTCGTCCGTCGCGTTGGGCGTCTTGATGAGGTGTAGGGCGGCGTCGCAGAGTTCAGCCGCGTTGTGCGGCGGTATGGAGGTGGCCATGCCGACCGCGATGCCGGAGGAGCCGTTAGCGAGCAGGTTGGGGAAGGCGCCGGGCAGCACCACGGGCTCCTGCAGGGAGCCATCGTAGTTGGCGCGGAAGTCGACCGTATCCTCGTCGAGGCCTTCGAGGAGCAGCTTCGCAACCTCGGTCATGCGGGCTTCGGTGTAGCGGTAGGCGGCAGCCGAGTCGCCGTCGATGTTGCCGAAGTTCCCCTGCCCGTCGACCAGCGGATAGCGCGAGGAGAAATCCTGCGCCAGCCTGACGAGCGCATCGTAGATCGACTGGTCGCCATGCGGATGGTAGCCGCCCATCACGTCGCCCACGATCTTGGCGGACTTCTTGAAGGCGGCATTGGGATCGAGCCGCAGAAGCTGCATCACATGCAAGAGGCGCCGGTGAACGGGCTTGAGGCCGTCGCGCACATCGGGCAGCGCACGGTGCATGATGGTCGAAAGCGCATAGGCGAGATAGCGCTCCTCGAGGGCTTCCTTGAGGTCGATCTTCTCGATCTCGTTGGGTCCTTGCGGCGGGGGAACGTGCTTGCTCATGATTCGCGGCTTATAGCATTTCCGGAATGGGGAGAGGACTAGACCTGAACGACCGACACCTTGACGATCGGCTTCTTGCCCCAGGTCACGTCTGCCGCGCGGCGCACCGAGGTGCGGATGGTTTCCGCAAGGGCATTGGCGTCCTTTCGCCGGGGCTTCGGCGTCGAGGCCAGGGCCTTTTCGGCGGCGGCGAAGAGTTCGCCCTCGATGCCCATGGGCACGCCGTCTGTAATGAGCTCGATATCGGCGGCGAGCTCGCTCCGCGCGTCAAGCACGATGCCGACGAAGACAATGCCGACATGGGAGAGCTTGCGGCGCTGCTTCGCCGGGCCATCCTCAGACGGCACGATCAGCCGGCCATCGACATGGAGCCTGCCGAAATG
>JADCDC010000496.1 GCA_020252385.1 Aestuariivirga sp. | reverse complement strand
CTCGATCCACAGGCGGGCGAGGAAGTGATGCAGCTCTTCGCCTCGCTGATGCGCGAGGAATCGAAGACGGTGGTGTTCACCTCGCACAATCTCAACCATGCGCTGTCCTATGCTGACCGCATCGTCGCCATCGGCGGCGGCCGGGTCATGCTCGATGCGCCCTCCGCCAGCCTGCGCGAAAGCGAATTGCGTGATCTCTATGTCTGACATGTCGCTGCCGCCGCGCCTCGCGCGTCCATCACCACTCACCTTCGTTCTCATCGTGGGTGCAGTTGCCTTCGTCATCGCGAGCTTCACGACGAGCGGCATCGCGCCCGACAAGCTGTCGCGCGGCATTCCGGCGCTCGGCAGGCTAGTCGAGCAGATGTTCCCTCCGTCGGTCGAGCGCCTGGAACCCGTCCTGTGGTCGCTGCTTCAGACCTTCCAGATGGCGGTCGCCGGCACGGTTCTGGGCCTTCTCTTCAGTCTTCCGCTGGCGATCCTTGCCGCACCCAGCCTCTCGCCCCATCCCGCGATCGTCTGGCTGGTCCGGGCCATCGTGGCCTTCTTCCGGACCGTTCCGGACCTCGTCTGGGCCATCGTCTTCGTGATCGCGGTGGGGCTCGGCCCGGCGGCCGGCGTTCTGGCGCTGATGGTCGACACCATCGGCTTCGCTGCCCGCTTCTTCGCCGAGGCCATGGAGGAGACCGACAAGGGCCCGCGCGAGGCGCTGACCGCCATGGGTGCCAGGCGCAGCGGCATCATCTTCTCCTCCGTCATCCCCCAGGCGCTGCCATCGATGATCAACACCTCGCTGTTCTCGCTGGAGAAGGCGACGCGCGGGTCCGTGGTCCTGGGCCTTGTGGGGGCCGGCGGGATCGGGATCGAACTCAAGGTCTCGCTAGAGATGTTCGACTATGATCAGGCCGCGACCATCATCATCGCGATCTTTCTCCTGGTCCTTGCCGTCGAACGGGCCTCGACCTTTGTGCGCAATCGCATCCTCTAGGATGGCGCAGAACTCGCCGACCGCGCGGTCAAGGGCGCCGTCGTTGATGATGCGCGTCACGACGATTCCGGCGGGATAGTCGGCAACCCGGCGCGACACGCGCTCGCGGGCCTGTTCGGCACTTTCCCGCCCCCGGTTCACGATGCGGGAGACCAGCACATCGACGGGAGCCGTGATCTCGACCACCTTGACGCTGGCGAAGCGCTCGATGGCCTCGCCGATCGCCTCGCGCGAACAGTTGACGGCCACGGCCGCACCGGCGGCGAGATCGCCCTCGATCGACCGGCCGATGCCATAGAAATTGCCATGCGCGCGCCACCAGAGAGCAAATGCTTCGTCGGCGACGGCGATGGCGAACTCCATCTCGGTGAGGGAGACGTGATCCTCGGCGGCGGCTTGGCTCAGCCTCGTGACGAAGCGGCGCGGGAAGACGACGTTGCGATTGCCGCGGAACCGCTCCCTGGCGGCGTTGAGGACGCTGTCCTTCCCCGCGCCGCTGGGCCCCACGACCAGCACCAGCTGACCCGCCATCACATCACCCTCACGCCTTCGCGCCACACGCGCCGCACCACCGGAGTGCCGTCCGCCAGCCGCACCTGCACGAGATCGGCCCGGCGGTGCGGCTCGATGGCGCCGCGATCGTCAAGGCCTGCGGCATGCGCGGGGTTCAGCGTGATCATCCGCATGGCGCGGGGCAGGCTCAGCCCCGGAACGGACTGGGCAAGCCGGAACACTGCGGGCAGAAGGCTCGAGGGCACATAGTCGGACGAAAGCACATCGAGATGGCCGCTTGCCGCCACGTCGGCCGCCGAGATGTTGCCGGAATGCGACTTGCCCCGCACCACATTGGGAGCGCCCATCAGAACCGCGAGCCCGTTGCGGTGGGCCGCGCGCGCCGCCTCCCCGGTCGTCGGGAATTCGGCGATCGTCACCCCGTCGGCGATCGCTTCCTCGACATGAGCCTCCGTCGCATCGTCATGGCTCGCGAGGCGAACGTCGAGGCGGCGGGCGAGATCGAGAATGGCGCGCTTGTTGGAAGCCGCATGCTGCGCCTGCATCGCCTGCCGGCTGGCGATGTAGGCATCCATCAGTTCGGGCAGGACCAGCTTCTTTCCGGTGTAGTACTCGCGGAACTTCTCGATCGAGACGAACTGGCGCGCACCGGGCGTGTGATCCATGATCGAGATGAGATGAAGCGGGCCGGCTGCGGCCGTCAGCTCGGCCGACTCGGCCGTATCGGCACAGGGAAGCTCGCAGCGCAGGTGGATGAAGTGCTGGGCGCGGAGCTGACCCATGTTCTGCGCCTCGGCGATGGCGGACGACAGGGTGCGGGCATGCTGCGCGGAAAGATCGCCCGGCTCGAAGGTGCCCGCCCGCAGCGCATCGAACACCGTGGTGATGCCGGCGGCGGCGATCTGCGCATCATGCGCCATCACCGCCGGAACCGCCGGCCACGCCACACCCGGGCGCGGGTGGTAGTGATTCTCGAGGTGATCGGTGTGGAGCTCGACGAGGCCCGGGACGAGGAAGTCCCCTTCCATATCCTCGGCTGGCCGCGCGGCGACCCGCCCCTCGAGGATCTCGACGATCCGCCCGTTCCTGACGATGACCGTGCCCTCGACGACCTCGTCAGGCAGCACGACGCGTGCATTGGTGAAGATGGACTGGCTCATGCCGCGGCCTCGGCTTCCGATAGTGCGAAGGGAAAGTGACGGAGTGCCAGGAAATCGGCACCAGGACCTGGCTCCTGAAACAGCGTGATGCCGTCGATTGCCACGGGCTCGCGGAGCACGGGCGAGAAGAGCGCCTCCGCCGCAGCCATGAGGCGTTCGGCGTCGCCGGGCGCGAGCTTGTGGGTCAGCGTCATGTGGAAGCGGAAGTCGTCGAGCACATAGGGGTATCCCCAGCGCGTGAGCTGGGCTTCCTGCCGGGCGTTGAGCGGCGCCAAGCGGCGGCGCTTCAGCTCCTCCTCGGAGGGAGGGCTCCGGAAGCCATCAAGCTCGCGCACGCAGCGCTCTGCCAGTGAATTGAGCGCGGCGGGATCTCCATCAGGCACGAGCGCCAGGAAGCCATCAAGCACATCGGGCCTGAGCCGCACACGAAAGACCCCGACCTGCGCAGCAAGCGCCGCGCAGGCGCGCATCAGCGGCTCGGGCTCGATGCCCCGGCGGAGCGCGAAGGGCGCCTTCAGCGTTGCGTGGACGCCATAACGGCGCGGTTCCGCCGTCAGGCCGGCGATGCCGTCGATGGCGGGTTGGGCAAGCGCCTCGCCGGTATGGGCATCACGGCCAAGCCAGTGGGCGCCCAGCTGGTGAAGGGCTGTGCCGGGGGCCGGTGCGTAGTAGATGGCATAGCGCATGGAAGGTTCCTCACTCACCCAGCGCGATCTCGCGCGTCGAGGCAATCTGGCGCTCCTGCGCGTCATGGAACACGCCGATAATGGCGCTGCCGCCGGCGCGGGCTTCCGCGATCAGCTCCAGCACGCGCCTGCGATTTTCCTCGTCGAGCGAAGCCGTCGGCTCGTCGAGCAGCAGGAGGGGAAATCGGGCCGCAAAGCCGCGCGCGATGTTCACCCGCTGCTGCTCGCCGCCGGAGAAGGTCTTGGGCGAGAGATGCCAGAGGCGCTCCGGGATGTTGAGGCGTTCCAGCAGCTGCCGGGCGCGCGCCAAGGCCTCGTCCTCCGTAACACCGCGGTCGATCAGCGGCTCCGCGACGATGCGTTCGGTCGGCACGCGCGGAATGACGCGCAGGAACTGTGTGACATAGCCGATGGCGTCGCGCCGCAATTCCAGCACCTCGCGCGGGGAGGCGGAGGCCACGTCCTTCCACTGCCCCGCGGAGAAGATGCGGATGGCGCCGGAGGTGGCGCGATAGGTGCCATAGATCAGCTTCAGGAGTGAACTCTTGCCGCGTCCCGACGGGCCCGTGACGGCGACCGCCTCGCCGGCCCCGATCTCCGCCGAGAGACCTTCGAGCACCGGGATCCTGACGCCGCCCTGCTGGTGCAGCACAAAGCTCTTGGCCAGGTTTTCGATTTTCAGAACCTTGGCCATCATCACACCTGAAGCACCGAGGACACGAGCAGTTGCGTATAGGGCGCCTGCGGATCCTCGAGAATCTGGTCCGTCAGCCCCTGCTCGATCACCTCGCCATTCTGCATCACCATCATGCGCGAGGAGAGAAGCCGCGCCACGGCGAGGTCATGCGTCACCACGATGGCCGCGAGGTCGAGCCGCCTCACCAGCCCGCGAATGAGATCCAGCAGGCGTGCCTGTACCGAAACGTCGAGTCCGCCCGTCGGCTCGTCCATGAAGACAAGGCGTGGCGAGGTGACGAGGTTGCGCGCGATCTGCAGGCGCTGCCGCATGCCGCCGGAATAGGACCACGGACTGTCGTCCATCCGGTCCTCCGGGATTTCGACCCTTGCCAGCCAATCCGCGGCGGCGGCACGGATCCGGCCGTAGTGCCGCTCACCCACCGCCATCAGACGCT
>JADCDC010000495.1 GCA_020252385.1 Aestuariivirga sp. | reverse complement strand
GAGGAGTGGGGCTGTCGTAAGCGCCCGAAGCTGGACCCCAGCCTTCGCGGGGGTGACGGCGCAGAGGGAGGACCGTATCTCAGATTCCGTCATGCCAGCGGAGGCTGGCATCCCGCTTGGGGTTGGCAAAGCGGGACCCCAGCCTTCGCTGGGGTGACGGGCTTGAGGGGGGTGGAGTGACGGATGCCAGGGATGGACGCGGGTGGACATGGCTCACCGGGCGGGGTAGCGGAAGGGTTCCGCGTGGAGGAGAGGACATGTCGAAGCTGAAGATCCATCCCGGTGAGAACCACGGGCGCATCGTGCGGGTGACGCCGGAGAGTGCGGGCTGGACTCATGTCGGCTTCGACCTGTGGAAGCTCGAACCCGGCGAGACGGCGTCGGGCGGTGAGGCGGGGCGCGAGGTGTGCCTGGTGTTCATCGAGGGCCGCGGGCGCGTGGTGGCGGGCGGGCAGGATTTCGGCGTGCTGGGCGAGCGCATGTCGCCCTTCGCGGGCAAGCCCTGGTCGGCCTATGTGCCGGCGGGCGAGACATGGACGGTGAGGGCCGAGACCGGCGCGACGCTTGCCGTGTGCACGGCACCGGGGCAGGGCGGCAAGGTCCCGGCGCGCGTGATCGGGCCGGATGCGCTCCACCAGGAGACGCGCGGCAAGGGCACCAACACGCGCCACGTCACCAACATCATTCCCGAATGGGAGCCGGCGGAGGGGCTGCTGGTGGTCGAGGTGATCACACCCGGCGGATCGACCTCCTCCTATCCGCCGCACAAGCACGACGAGGACAATCTTCCCCATGAGTCGCTGCTGGAGGAGACCTACTACCACCGCATCAACCCGCCGCAGGGCTTCGCCTTCCAGCGCGTCTATACCGACGACCGCTCGCTCGACGAGGCGATGGCGGTGGAGGACGGCGACGTGACGCTGGTGCCCAAGGGCTATCACCCCTGCGCCACCACGCATGGCTACGATCTCTATTACCTGAATGTGATGGCGGGGCCCAAGCGCACGTGGAAATTCCACAATGCGAAGGAACACGAATGGCTGCTGAAGGCCTAAGGACGCGCTAGCGCAACGGGCCCTCAAGTGCATTTGCACTTGAGGGTGGAAAGTTGCGCAAGCAATTGAGTCTGGAGCATCTTTCGCTTCGCAAGTGATTCCACTTGCTCGCACGATGCTCTAGCGCGTTTTGCTGAGCCTGATCTGGTCGCAAAAGTGGTTTCCACTTTTGCGGATCATGCTTTAGGGCGCCTCAACGCACTCGTACCAGATGCGCGGGCGCAGGCGCTGGCCCTCATAGGGCGCGAGGCGGCGGAGCACCGCCTCCTCGCCGAAAGCAGCACAGCGCGCCTCGGAGGCGAAGACCACGCGGGCCTCGTCCTGGATGGTGTCGCCGGTGCGGTACTTCTCGTAGATCACCACGGTGTAGCGGGCAGCACGGGCCTGAGTCTGGCGGGGCTTCGGCGTCTCGGGCTCGGCCTCTTGCTCAGGCTCGGGCGCTGCCGCCGTCACGGGGCGGGCCTTCGGCAAGGGGGGCAGGATCTCGGCGGCGGCGGGCTCCGTCGCCTCCTCCGCGGCGGGTGTCAGCGCCACGCTCTCCGCCGGCTCGTCCATCAGCGAGGTGCCGAACAGCGGCGGCTCCTCCGGCAGCGCAGCCTGCTGGGCGGGCGGTTCGGGCACGGCCGCGGCGGGCGGCGCAGCAGCCTGCTCCGAATCTGCGGGAGGAGGGGGTGCTTCCGCCTGGATCTGGGAGGGGGGCGGGGGCGGTTCCTGCACATCGGGCAGCGGGGTGTGGCTCAGGAACAGGCTGGCGAAGCCGCCCGCCACCGCCATGAGCAGGCCCGAGACCACGAGGAAGGGACCCATTTCGCGCAGGCTGACGGCGAGGCCGCGGCCTGGCGCGCGGGCTGTCCGGCGCTCCGGCCGGATGACGCCGAGATCAGGGGGCGGCGGGGGCGGCGGCGGCTCCGCCGTGGCGCCGGCGATCTTGCGCTGCTTCCGCGCCAGATGCTCATCGAGTTCGCGCTGGGTGGCCTCGAGCAGTTCGGCGTCATAGCGCCTGCGGCCCTCGGCACTGCCCAGCACCTCATAGGCCTGCTGGATTTCCGCGAAGCGCTCCGGCGAGGCGGTGCCCGTCGTCGCCCCGGTGTCCGGATGATACTTCTTGGCAAGCGCGCGGTAGGCCGCGGCGATGACCTCCTGGTCAGCCGTGGGGTCGATGCCGAGCGCGGCATAGTAGTCCGGAATGGCAGTCATGATGGCGGGGCGGTATCCGTGGAAGTGCCGTCAGCTACGTCTCAAGAGGCGTCATCGGGCAAATTCACGGCGGAATTCAGGCTTCCTGCTGGCGGCGGCCCGCAATCGCCACGGTGAGCGTCATGGCCAGCGTCAGCGTGGCCGCCATGGAGCGGAATCCCTCGAAATTGGCCTCGCCGACCTCGATCCAGGGGCTTGCAACCTGGGCGAGCGGGGAAAGGGGGCCGTCGGTGACGGCGATGAGCGGCACGCCGCGTCCCGCCGCGGCCCGTGCCAGCTGGATCGTTTCCGAGGCATAGGGGGCGAAGCTGATGGCAAGCACCGCGTCTTCATGCGTGGCGAAGGTCATCTGCTCCGCCGCGAGCCCGCCCACCGCATCGACGAGGTGCGAGCGCACGCCGAGCTTGCCGAAGGCATAGGCCATGTAGGCGGCGATCGGGTAGGAGCGCCGGAGGCCCAGGAGATAGATGGTGCGCGCCGCCGCGAGCCGCTCCACCGCACGGTCAAGCTCGGCGGGATCGAGCTTTTCGCCGAGCGATGCGATCGAGCGGGCGGACGCCTCGCAGAAGCCCTGGAAGATGAGATGCGGCTTCGATGCCGTCTCGGCATGGGCGCGAAGCTGCTCCAGCCGCTCGTTGTAATTGAGGATGCGGTCCCGGAGGCGGGAGCGGAACACCTCCTGCATGTCGGAAAAGCCCTGGTAGCCCATGGCTTGGGCGAAGCGCACGAGGGCCGAGGGCTGCACCTCTGCCTGGGCGGCGATCGCGGAGACGGTGCCGAAGGCGATCTCGTCAGGGTTCTCGAGCGCGAAGGCGGCGATCTGCGTCAGGCGCTTGGGCAGTGCGGCGGCGCGCTGGGTGATCAGGGCCTTGAGGGCCGGAAAATCGCGTGGGACATCGGTCATGGAACGAATATTTCATGAAAGCCGAAACGTTCCAACCGATTGTTGTCACTCCTCGAAGCCGCGGCTGCGGCGCGAGGGGCCGGACACCGGGGGCCGCCGCCGCCCGCCATCGCCGCCGCCGTCGCTGCCCGACAGCGCCCGGCGCAGGCGGCGCAGGATGACGCCGCGCGCCTTCTCGTCGCCCGCCTTGTCCACCGCCTCGCGGATGTCGAGGATCAGGTCGGCCATGTCGTTGTGGCTGTCGAAGCGGGCCACCATGGTGGGATCGATGCGCGGCTTCGTCTGTTCCGCGAGATAGGCGCAGGCCTCGCCCGAAAGCTCATAGACGGAATCGAGGCTCGGGATGACGATGCAGTCAAGCGGCAGGCCCAACCCGCCGAGATCCTGGGCCAGCGCCCGCTGCCCCTCTTCCTCGCCATGGGTGAGGAAGACCGTGCGGCCGATCGGCAGGCGCTCCTTCACCCACTGCACGAGTTCCGGCCCGTCGGCGTGGCCCGAATAGTCCTCGACCTGGCGGATCGCCGCCTTCACGCTGATCGTCTCGCCCATGATGGTGACGGTCTTCGCACCTTCCTGCAGGATGCGGCCGAGCGAGCCTTCCGCCTGGAAACCCGCCAGCAGCACCGTGGTCGAGGGCTGCCAGAGATGGTTCTTGAGATGGTGGCGGATGCGGCCCGCCTCGCACATGCCCGACGCCGAGACGATGATGCGGAAGCCCGAGAAGCGGGCCAATGCCTTCGACTCCTCCACGCTCTCGGTCGAGCGCACATAGGGCGAGGAGAAGGCGCGGGTAAGATCGCCGCCATGCTGAAGCTCGCCCGCATGGCGCGCGAAGATGGCGGTGGCCTTGGAAGCGAGCGGGCTGTCGATGAAGATGGTGGCCTTGGGCACCTGGCCCTGGTCCATGAGTTTCACAAGGTCGGTGACGAGTTCCTGCGTGCGCTCCACCGCGAAGGAGGGGATGAGGAGCGCGCCCTTCTTCTTCGCGGCCGCGGAGACCTCGCGCGCGAGGATCTCGCGCCGGCCGTCCTCGCTGCGCTCGAAGCGGTCGCGCCCGCCATAGGTCGATTCGCAGATCACGTAGTCGAAGTGGTTCGGCGCTTCGGGATCGAAGTGCAGCATCTTGTTGTCGGGCCCGATGTCGCCCGAGAACAGGATGCGGAGCGGCTTGCCGTCATCGCCCTCAACCTCCACCTCGATCGAGGCGGAGCCCAGCAGATGACCGGCATTCCAGAAGCGGGCGCGGATGCCGGGGGCAGGCGTGATCCAGGTCTCGAAGCCGTGTCCCTCGAAATGCTCGAGCGCCGCCATCGCATCCTCCTGCGTGTAGATCGGCTCGACCTCCTCCTGGCCGCGCTTCAGGCGGCGCTGGTTCAGCTGCTTCACTTCCATTTCCTGGATCGATCCTGAGTCCGGCAGCATGATGCCGCACAGGTCGGCGGTCGCCCCGGTGCAGTGGATCCGCCCCGTGAAGCCGTGCTTCACCAGCTTGGGAAGAAGCCCCGCATGATCGATGTGGGCATGGGTGAGCAGCACCGCGGTGATGGTGGAGGGCAGGAAGGGGAAGGCGCGGTAGTTCAGTTCGCGCTCGGTCTTCGAGCCCTGGAACATGCCGCAGTCGACGAGCACGCGTGCTGCCGCCGTCTCGACAAGGTAGCAGGAGCCGGTGACGGTGCGGGCGGCGCCATGGAATGTGAGGCGGACGGACATGTTCGTTTCTCCCCTAGACCTTGAGGCCGCGCTGCAAGAGCAGATCCCACGCGGCGCGCGGGCTGTCGGCAAAGCCGAAGAGATCGAGGTCGGCCTTGCTGACCATGCCGGTCTCGGCGAAGTGGGGGAAGTTGATGAGGCTCTTCCAGAATTTGGAATCATAGAGCACCACGGGAAGCTCGTCGTCCATCTTGCCGGTCTGGCGCAGTGTCAGGATCTCGAACAATTCGTCCATGGTGCCGAAGCCGCCGGGGAACACGACCAAGGCCGAGGCGCGGATCGCGAAGTGCATCTTGCGCATGGCGAAGTAGTGGAAGCGGAAGGTGAGGTCCGGTGTGGAATAGGCGTTGGGCTCCTGCTCCATGGGGAGCGTGATGTTGAAGCCGATCGAGGGTGCGCCCGCATCATGGGCGCCGCGGTTCGCCGCTTCCATGATGCCGGGTCCGCCGCCCGTGGCGACGACGTTCTGGCGCGGGCCGTTGTCGGCGATCTTCGCACCACCCTCCTCCGAGCAGATACGCGCGAATTCGCGCGCCGCGGCATACCAGCCGTTCGCGTCGTTCTCCTTCACCCGGGCCGAGCCGAAGACGATGACGGTGGTGGCAACACCCCACTTCCTCAGGTGCTCCTCCGCCTTCTGGTATTCGAGCTGGAAGCGCAAGCCGCGCGTCGTGTCGCCCATCAGGAAGTCCATGTCCGTGGCGGGAAGGCGGTAGGCGGAGGCGGCCATCTGGGCCTTGTTCGAGACTGTCACGGTCACGGGGTGTCCTGAAGGAGGGTTGCGGCGCACAGGGATAGGCCACGCCAGCCCCGCCTTCAAGGGCCGGGCCAGGGTGGCCTTTTCCCAACTTGCATGACAGGATGGCGCGAAACCTGTGCCGGGGGAGGGACCAGACGTGGCGAAGAACGCAGCGAAACTTGCCGAGCAATACATCGTTCCGCCGGGCAAGCCCTTCAGCCTTGCATCGCGCGACCCGCGCGCCGCCAACGGGCTGGCCGACAAGGAGCTCGCCAAGGCGCAGGCGGCGGAAGACGCCGCCGCCATCGACGGGTTGCAGGACCGGCTCTATGCCGAAGGCAAGCGCGCGCTGCTCGTGGTGCTGCAGGGCATCGACTGTTCCGGCAAGGACGGCGCGGTGCGCGCCGTGTTCAACGCCTCGGGTCCGATCGGCGTGCGGGTGACGCCCTTCAAGGCGCCGACGGTTGACGAGCTGGCGCAGGACTATCTCTGGCGGGTGCACCGCGCCTGCCCGCCCAAGGGCATGATCGGCATCTTCAACCGCTCGCATTACGAGGACGTGCTGGTGGTGAAGGTGAAGGGCTACGCCAGCCCGGAGGCGATCGAGCGGCGCTATGACGAGATCAACGCCTTCGAGAAGATGCTTGCCGACAATGGCACGCGGATCCTGAAGTTCATGCTGCACATCTCCAAGGAGGAGCAGGCCGAGCGCCTCAGGGAGCGCATCGACAACCCTGACAAGCGCTGGAAGTTCAACCCCGCCGACCTCGAGGACCGGAAGCTGTGGGACCCGTTCATGGCCGCCTACGAGACGGCCATCACCCGCTGCTCCACCGCGCATGCGCCCTGGCACGTGATCCCCGCCGACCGCAACTGGGTGAGGAATGCCGCGATCGGCCGCATCGTGCGCCAGACACTGGAGGAGATGAACCCGCAGTATCCGGAGCCCAAGGGCTGGGATCCGAAGACGGTCAAGGTGGTGTGAGGAAGGCCGCGGTCAGGCCTCATCTCCTCCGTTTCGTCATTGTCCGCCTTGTTCCCCCCAACTCGTCATTGCCCGCCTCCGAGCGGGCAATCTTCTGTGGGGCCGGCGAAGAGGATGCCACGGTCGAGCCGTGGCATGACGAAGGGAGGGTGTCGTACCCGAGCGGGCAATCTTCTTTTTGGTGACCAAAGAAGATGCCACGGTCAAGCCGTGGCATGACGGGTGGGGGAATGGGGTTGAGGAAAGCGCCCGAAGCTGGACCCCAGCCTTCGCTGGGGTGACGGCGTTGGAGGTGGTTCCGCTCACTCTTCCTGGGAATGCGGCGCGTTACTGTTGCGCCAGGAAGGCGTCGACCTCGGCCTTCGTCGGGGCGGCGGCGGAGGCGCCCTTCTTCGTGGTCGAGAGCGCGCCGCAGGCCGCGGCATAGCGCAGCGCCTGCTCAAGCGGCTTGCCCTGTTCCAGCGCGTGGGCGAGGCCGCCGTTGAAGCTGTCGCCCGCGGCCACGGTGTCGATGGGCGTCACCCGGAACGCGGGGATGATGGCCTCGAGGCCGGGGCCCGCCACGGCGAGGCCCTTGGCGCCGAGCTTGACGACGGCGGTGGCGACCCCGCGGGCGCGGAGTTCGCGCGCGGCCCTGAGCCCGTCCTCCGGTGTCGTGGGCTGCCAGCCAAGGATAAGGCCGGCCTCGGTCTCGTTGGGCGTGATGATGTCCACGGCCTGCAGGACCTCCGCGGCAAGCCCGCCCTCGGGTGCGGGTGCCGGATCGAGGATCACCGTGCCGCCCCGTGCCCGCACCACGGCGGCGGCCTCGAGCGAGGCCGCCAGCGGCACCTCGAGCTGGAGCAGCAGGACGCGGGCTTTCTCGAGTGCGGGGCGGGCGCGCGCCACGTCGGTCGCGTCGAGTCTCAGATTGCTGCCGCCGATGAGCGAGATGTAGTTCTCACCCCCTTCGCCCACATTGATGATGGCGATGCCGGTGGCGCCGTCCTCATCCTTCGCGACGAGCGACAGGTCGACGCCATAGGAGGCAAGCTCGCGTTCCGCGGGCCTGGCGAAGTCGTCGCTGCCGAGGCGGCAGACGAAGGCCACCTCGCTGCCGAGCTTGCGCGCCGCCACCGCCTGGTTGGCGCCCTTGCCGCCGAGGCCCAGCTTGTACTCCTTGCCCTGCAGCGTCTCGCCCGGTTTCGGCAGGCGGTGCATGTAGGCCGTCACATCCATGTTGATGCTGCCGAAGACTGCGATGGACATGACGGGGGCTCCCTCAAGGTGATGACGGGGCTGAGCCTAGCATTGGATTGGGGGAAGGAAAGTGCCGCCGCGCATTCCGTGATTCCCCCTCGCCCTCGCTTCAGCGGGGGAGAGGGAGGGGTGAGGGGGTCTGTCAGCGCAAAGATTGCCTGAGTTGGACTCGCGGCCGCCACCCCCTCACCCTGCCCTCTCCCCCACATGCGTGGGGGCGAGGAAGAGAAGGGTGGAGGAGGGGAAATCTTGTGGGCGCGCCCCGCTAGCTGTTGCGCTTCCTGGCGGCCAGCGTGCGCAGGCGCAGCGCGTTGAGGCGGATGAAGCCGGCGGCGTCCTTCTGGTCATAGGCGCCTCGGTCGTCCTCGAAGGTGACGAGCGCATCCTTGTAGAGCGACTTCGGTGACTTGCGGCCGACGACGATGACGTTGCCCTTGTAGAGCTTGAGGCGGACGGTGCCTTCCACATGCTCCTGGCTGAGATCGATCGCCGCCTGCAGCATCTCGCGCTCCGGCGAGAACCAGAAGCCGTAGTAGACGAGCTCGGCGTATTTCGGGATGAAGCTGTCCTTGAGGTGTGCGGCCTCGCGGTCGAGCGTCAGGCTTTCCATCGCGCGGTGCGCGACGGCGAGGATGGTGCCGCCCGGCGTCTCGTAGACGCCGCGCGACTTCATGCCGACGAAGCGGTTCTCCACCAGGTCGAGGCGGCCGATGCCATTGTCATGGCCCAGGCGGTTCAACTCGGTGAACAGGGTGGCGGGCGACATCTTCTTGCCGTCGATGGCGATGGGATCGCCCTTCAGGAACTCGATCTCGATGTAGCTTGCCTGGTCGGGCGCGTCCTCCGGCGCGATGGTGCGCTGGTAGACGTAGGGCGGCGGCTCCTGCCACGGGTCCTCCAGCACCTTGCCCTCCGAGGAGGAGTGCAGCAGGTTGGCATCGACCGAGAAGGGCGCCTCGCCGCGCTTGTCCTTGGCGACGGGGATCTGGTGGGCTTCGGCGAATTCGATCAGGTCCGTGCGGCTCTTGAAGCTCCACTCGCGCCAGGGGGCGATGACCTTGATGTCAGGGTTGAGCGCGTAGGCCGTGAGCTCGAAGCGCACCTGGTCATTGCCCTTGCCGGTGGCGCCATGGGCGATGGCGTCCGCCCCGGTCTCCGCCGCGATCTCGATCAGGCGCTTGGCGATCAAGGGCCTGGCGATCGAGGTGCCGAGCAGATAGACGCCCTCATAGACCGCATTGGCGCGGAACATCGGGAAGACGAAGTCGCGGATGAATTCCTCGCGCTGGTCCTCGATGTAGATCTCCTTGATGCCCAGCATCTCGGCCTTCTTGCGGGCGGGCTCCAGCTCGCCGCCCTGGCCCAGATCGGCGGTGAAGGTCACCACCTCGGCGCCATACTCGGTCTGGAGCCACTTGAGGATGATGGATGTATCGAGTCCTCCCGAATAGGCGAGGACGACCTTCTTCACGCTCTGCTTCGACATCTGGCGATTGGCCCCTGAAACTCTGGTTGGGGCCACCTATCACGCCGGGGGACCGGACCGCAACTCGGCAGGATGTTCCGTACTTCCCCCTCGCCCCCACGAAGGTGGGGGAGAGGGAGGGGTGAGGGGGTCTGTCAGCGAGTCCGATGTGAGGGACTGCATGTTGAACCACCCCCTCACCCTGCCCTCTCCCCCACTTCGTGGGGGCGAGGAATGAGAAGGGGGTGTGGGGGGCGAGGAATGAGAAGGGGAGGGAAACGCGCGTCACACCTCGCCGTCGCCCTGCTCCCTGAAGCGCTGCATGCGCATGATGCGGCGCACCTCGAGGACGCGGTTCACCTCGCCGCCGAGGATCAGCACGAGGGCGGCGAGATAGACGAAGAACATCGCCGCGAAGATGCCGGAGAGCGAGGCATAGGTCGAGGCGAATGTGTTGAAGTTGACGAGGTAGATCGAGAAGGCGGAGGACATGATGACCCACACCGCCACGGTGAGGATGACGCCCGGCAGCACTGACAGCACGCTCCTGGGCTTGGCCGGGAGCACGCGGTGGCAGAACAGCACGCCCAAGGTGAGGAGCACGATGCCGATCGGGTAGCGCAGCTGCTCGATGGTGACGAAATGGCCGCGCAGTGCGGGGGCATGGAGTTCGATCACCTGGATCATCACCGGCGCGAAGACGATGAGCAGCGCGAAGACCAGGAGGAAGACCGCCGAGCCGATGACGAACAGGATGTTCTGGAAATAGAGCCACAGCGTGCTGCGCGTCTCGCGCAGGTCATAGGCGCGGTTGAGGCCGACGCGCACGCTGTCGACACCGCCCATGGCGCTCCAGATGGTGATGAGTGCCGAGAGCGAGAGAAGCCCGGTGCGCGGCACGGTGAGGATCGAGCGGATTTCCGGCACGAGCGGCTTCACCAGTTCGGCCGGCGCCACGCCCAAGAGGAAGGTGACGACACCCTCGGCCAGGTTGTCGTTGCCGAAGAAGCCGGCGAGTGCCGTGAGGAAGATCAGGAAGGGGAAGACCGAGAAGACGGTGCGGAAGGCGATGTTGCCGGCGAGCGGAATCGCCTCATCCGCGAAGAGCCGGTAGAAGCTCTCGCGCGCCAGCATGGCAATGGTGGGGCCGTCATCCTCGGGCTTGGCCGTCATGGCTGCTCAATAGAGCATCGCTCCGGCTCAGGCCACCGTCTTTGCCGCTTCCTTCTCGACGGCGTGCTTGAGGCCGGGGTCGAGCTTGAGGCGCGAGGCGAGCATGGCGAGATAGGCCTGCTCGGCCGGATCGTCCGGATCGATCGCGAGGACCGAGGCGGCGTAGATCTCGAGCGCCAGTTCGGGCGTCGTCGCGGCGGCAACGACGGCGTCGATGTCGAGGGGCTTCCTCAGCTCGTCGATGACGAAGGCCTTCTCCTCGGTGTCGAGTTCAAGCTCGTCGAGCTTGCCGAAGATGCGCTGCTGCTCTGTCGCGTCGATGTGGCCATCGGCCTTGGCGGCGGCGATCATGGCGCGGAGGATGGCGAGGCTCATGTTGTCACGCTGCTGCGGCAGGGACGGCAGGAAGGGCGTGCCCTCGGGCTTCGGCGTGATGTCCTTCATGGGGGGCTGAACCTCGGCCTGGGGCGCGGCGTTCTTGGACGCCTGCCACTGGGTGTAGGCCTTGTAGGCGAGGCCCGCGAGGGCAGCTGTGCCGCCGACCTTGAGCGCACCCTTGGCCATCTTCTTGGACGACTTGCCGCCCAGCAGGATGCCGGCGAGGCCACCAGCGACGCCGCCGGTGGCAAGCCCCTTCATGAAATCGGGCGAGGGCCCGGACTTGCCGCTCCCGCCGGGGGCCTTGCCGCCCCCCAGAAACTGTTCCAGCAACTTTTGCGGATCGAACATGCCTGCTCCCCAGGTAATGAAGTGATGAATTGCTCGCCTAGCCGCGAAAATCCGGGCAAATGGCCGCCGTGCAACACACGCCTGCCATCCGCCTGCTGACCGCCGCGGCTCCTGTCCTCTTCGTACTCATGTGGGCAACGGGCTTCGTGGTTGCAAGACTGTCGGCCCCCCATGCCGATCCGCTGACCTTTCTCGGCATAAGGTTTCCGATCGCAGGCGTGCTCTTCGCGCTCATCGCGCTCGCGCTGGCGGCACCCTGGCCTGGTGCGAAACAGGCGTTTCATGCCAGCGTTGCGGGTGCCTTCCTGCACGGGGGCTACCTGGGGCCCGTCTACTGGGCGGTGGCGCATGGCATGCCGGCGGGCGTTTCCGCCCTGATCGTGGGTCTCCAGCCGCTGATGACGGCCATCCTGGCCGCAGCCATCGTGAAGGAGACGATTTCGGCCCGCCACTGGGTGGGCCTCATGGTGGGCATACTGGGGGTCGCCCTCGTCGTGTCGCCGAAGCTCCAGCTGGCGGGGACGGGCGGCATCACGCCGCTCACCACCGCGGTCAATGTGCTGGGGGCGCTGTCGATCTCGTTCGGGACCGTCTACCAGAAGCGCTTCGCGACGGCGCTGAACCTCGCGAGCGGCGGGGCCTGGCAATATGTGGGCGCAAGCCTTGCCGTGCTGATCCCGGCGTTTCTTTTCGAGGAGATGCGCTTTGACGGCACGTTCGAGGCGTGGTTCGCGCTGGGCTGGTCGGTGATCGTGCTGTCCTTGGGCGCCATCACGCTGCTGATGCTGCTGATCAGGCTCGGTGACGTGGGCCGCGTGTCGAGCCTGATCTTCCTCGTGCCGGGCGTATCGGCACTGATGGCCTATGGGCTGTTCGGCGAAACGCTGAGCCTCGTCCAGATCCTCGGCATGGCGGTGTGCGCCGCCGCCGTGCTGATCGTCACGCGGCGACGCGCTCTCCCGCCCTGAGGCGATCGAGGGCCATGCGCGCGCGGGCGCGGTGCGCGGGCGTCACATGCGTCGTCACCACCTTGAAGGCGGCGAGCAGCACGGCGAGGTCATCGGTGAAGCCGAGGCCCAGGGCGATGTCCGGCATCAGGTCGATCGGCAGGATGAAATAGGCGAGCGCGCCGATGAGGACACCGCGGGCGCGCACCGGTGTTGCGGAGTCGAAGGCGCAGTAATAGGCGGCGAGCAGGTCCTCCGCGAAGGGAACACGCGACATGACGCGGGCGAGCTTGGGGAAGAACTTCTCCTTCACCTCGGCTTCGTCTCGGCTCAGCACCATCGGACACCCTCCTCCACTGCGACGCGCAAGTAAGTGGGAAGCCGTGCGCCCCGGTTCAAGGATTATCGCTGCGACAGGTAGAGGCCCAGCATCAGGATGATGATCGCCACGAACTGCAGCCCGACGCGCCAGCGCATGAGTTTCTGGGAGGTATTGGAGGAGCCGCCGCGGAACATGTTGACGAGGCCCATGAGCAGCACCACGAGGACCGCGCCGACCGCGATGTAGCCCAGATAATCGATGATCACTTGACGCTCCGGAAAACGGGAAGGTGAAGACGTTCCGAACCCTTGGGCCCAAAGCCCGGTTCCCGTCAAGGTGCGGCAGCGCCGCTATTCGTCGGAGGCCCGGTCGAGGAGGCGGTCAAGGAGACGCTGCGGCAACACGCGGCGGGCGAAGGCCATGTAATGGGTGGGCTTCGTCACATAGTAGCGCGCGCGCGGGCGATCGGACTCGATCGCATGCACCAGCGCCTCCAGCACCGCCTCCGGGCCCAGCTTGTAGCGCGCCGAGCCGCCGCGCCCCATGCGGGCACGCTGGCGCACATAGGCCTCCTTGTAGTGCGAGGACGCCTCGTCGATGTTCTGCTCGAAATGCCTCAGCGCATTCTCGGTGAACTTGCTGGCGATGGGGCCGGGCTCGATGAGCGAGACGTGCATGGGACTGCCGCGCAATTCGAGGCGCAGCGTGTCGGAGAGCGCCTCGATCGCGAATTTGGACGCATTGTAGGCGCCGCGCCACTTGAGCGCCACGAGGCCCAGCACGGAGGAGCACTGGACGATGCGGCCATGCCCGTTGGCGCGCATGAGGGACAAGCATTCGCGCGTCAGCTGGTGCCAGCCGAAGACATTGGCGGCGAACTGCGCCTCCAGCACCTCGCGCGTCAGGTCCTCCACCGCGCCCGGCTGGCCATAGGCGCCGTTGTTGAACAGCGCATCGAGCCTGCCGCCGCAGCGCGCCGCCACCTCCTCCGCCAGCGCCGTGACTGAGTGCCGGTCGGCATAGTCGAGGGGCAGCGCCTCGAGGCCCTCATCCTTCAGGCGGGCGAGGTCATCGGGCTTCCGCGCCGTGGCGATGACGCGCCAGCCCCGCGCCTTCAGGCCTTGCGCGCAATGCCAGCCGATGCCAGAGGAACAGCCGGTGATCAGGATCGTTCTCGTCATGAGCGGGTTTCAGCCTTCGTCGCCTGAGGGTTGCAGAACGTGTCTTATCCTGTCTCGGTGGTGAGGGAAACATGATCGAGAACATCACGGGCGTGACGCGGACGGCGTGGTACTGCCTCGGCGTGCGCTGGGCCGATGCGCAGAAGAAGGCGCCGATCTGCGGCGACCACTTCGCCGAACTGTTCATGGACGAGGAGGCGCGCCAGCTGTTCCAGCCCTTCGCCGACCTCCGCCTGGCCAACGCCGCCGGTGCTACGCGCGCAAGGATCTTCGACGACTGGCTGCGGGACCGGCTGCTGGCCGACCCCGAGCAGCTGGTGATCCTGATCGGCGCTGGCTTCGACGCACGCGCCTTCCGGCTGCCGGGCGGGCGCTGGGTGGAACTCGACCAGCCGGGCCTGATCGCGGAGAAGGAGCGCCTGCTGCCCGCCGCCCGCGCACCCCAGCCGCTCAACCGCATCGCCATCGACTTCGCCACCGAGTCGCTTGCGGACCGCCTGGAGCCCTTCGCCGGCGAGGCGCCGGTCATCGTCATGGAGGGGGTGAGCATGTATCTCAGCGAAGCACAGCTCAGGTCGACGCTCACCGCGCTGTCGTGGGCCTTCCCGCGCCACACGCTGTTCATCGACCTGATGACGAAGCGCTTCGCCGACCGCCACGGCGGTGCTGTGAGGAAGCGGCTCGCCGCCATCGGCGGGCATTTCGCCAGCGACATGACGGACGAGCCGGCGCGCCGCGTGACGAGGCAGGGCTACCGCCAGCTGGCCCGCACCTCGATCCTGGCGCGGGCGAGCGAACTCCGCGCGCTGCCAATCCCCAGGTTCCTGCTCGACACGCTGCTCCGCCCGCTGCGCGATGGCTACTGCGCCTGTGTTTTCGAGGCGGGTAGGCGGTAGACGGTTCCACCGGGTTCCCCTCCCCACAAGGGGGAGGGAAACGCCAGCTACTGTGGCGCAGGCGATCTGATGCCAGTAGATTTCCGTTCCAACGACTCATGTGTTTATGTCAATATCCTTGGCTCAGTCAGCCAGGCGAGGGAGGAGAAAGTTGAGCATTGAGGAAGCCCACAAGCTCTTGACCCTTCGCGACGAACTGATCGAGACGTCCGGCGCTTTGAGGTCGAAAGCTTACCGGCTGCTCGAACTGCACCACGGTCTCGAATCTGGCGTGACGCAGGTGCGGGACGAAGCAGAAGGGTATGTAGGCACCTACCAGCAGATACTGAACTATTTCCCTGGCAAGTTGCCGTGGCTTCTCGTGCATTTCGATCCGCCCTTGCCGGGCTACTGGGGACATGAGCGGAAATACTATGGGCGTTGGAGTGTCGTTCTGCCTGAGCAAGGGAAAGCCTAGAAGGTTCCACCTGGTTCCCCTCCCCCTTGTGGGGAGGGGCAGGGGTGGGGGTCGGGAGATGCCTGCGATCCTCGCTCGCACATGTGCTCCGGCGCCGGAGCGACCCCCACCCTTGGTCCCTCCCCACAAGGGGGAGGGAAACTTCACCTAGACCTTCAGCGTCTGGCGATATTTCTCGGCGTCCCAGTTGACGAGGCGGTCTATGTCGGTCTCGGTGAGGGCGGTGAGGGGGTCTTGCGGCTCGACGCGGCGCATGACGTCGGCGAGGCAGCGGCCCATCGGCTCGATGGCGGGCTTGGCATCATTGCGGATCAGCACCCCCTCGCCCGGCAGGGCGACGAGCGGCGGATCGCCCACGAAGTCCGTGGCCACGCCCACGCCGAGGAAGACCACGTGATCGGGGTAGAAGACGGCACGCTCGCCGCGCTTGAGCGCCAGGGGATCGGTTGCGAGCGCATGGGTCTCGTCCATCTCCGCGGGCCGGTAGGGCTTGCCCTCGCAGAGCGCTTCGAGCGCCGCGCGGTCCGGCGCTGCGGCGGGGCGGACCGGACGCTTCACCGCGGCGACCACGCGATCGAGCAGGGCTTCGGCCGCCGCCACACTCTCCGCTGCGACGGCGAGGCCGTGATTGCCGAGCACGAGCACGTCGACGCCCGGCCGCAGGCGCGCGGCGATGGCATCGGCCAGCGGCAGGCCGGGGCGGGCATAGGGGATGAAGGCCCAGTCGAAGCCCTGCAGCCTCTCCGCAAGGCGGGCTTCGGCATCGCTGCGGATCGCCCAGGCGATGGTGTTGACGCAATGGACATGCACCACCACGCGCTGCGGCATCAGGGCATGCACCGTCGTCTCGATCGAGGGGCGGAGGCCGGTCGAGTTGAGATCGGTGCGGACGAAGGCGGTGCAGGAGTCACAAGCCGGGTCATTGCGCGCCAGTGCGGCCATGATGGCGGCGTGATCAAGGGGAACGAAGATGTCACGCGCCAGCGCATCCTTCAGCCAGGTGCCGGACGCCTTGATCCACATGACGCCCTGATCCTTGAGCGAGGTGTTGCCGCCTGCCGCCTGCACGAGCAGCGGATCTGCGCCGACGCGGGCCGAGAGGGCGCGGAGCTGGTCGAGCTCTACCATTGAAAGGACTCCATCACGTAATCGGGGGCGGGAGAGAGGGTTCGAGGGTCATGGCCCTGCGAGACGCCCTGCAGCACGAGGAGTGTGGCGAAGCCAGCGCCCCGGCCGCCGGCCACGTCATGCTCGGCACTGTCGCCGACGCAGAGGATGGGCTTCGGATTGCCGATGAGGCGGGCGGCCTCGCGGTAGATCTCGGGGTAGGGCTTGCCGATCCAGGTGACCTTGCCGCCCATCTCCTCATAAAGCGCCGCGATCGCGCCAGGCGCGGGCATGAGTCCTTCCGGCGTC
>JADCDC010000494.1 GCA_020252385.1 Aestuariivirga sp. | reverse complement strand
TGCCGCTGGCCTGGCGGATGGCCTCCGATGTCTTGAGGTGCCTGGCGCGGTGCAGGTTCTCGCTGTTGACGAGCGTCAGGAACTCGGGATGCGCAAGGTAGTAGTCCCAGGTGAAGCGGACCAGCCTGACGATCGCCTCTTCGGGCGGCAGTTCGTCGAGGTGCAGCGTCTGCTCGGCCGAGCGGATGCCGAGATAGGCGTCCTCCAGCACCGCGGTGAACAACCGCTCCTTGCTGCCGAAGTAGTGATAGATCATCCGCTTGTTGGCCTTGGAACGCTGGGCGATCTCGTCGACGCGCGCGCCGCCAAGTCCCTTGCGCGCGAATTCCACCGTGGCCGCCGCAAGAATGCGCTTGCGCGTCTGGTCGGCGTCGCGGGGCATCGTCTCGCGCTTCTTGTTGGTCATGGGCCTTCCTGCGGCAACGTCTGCTTGTTCGGTCCTCATCTTCCTATTGGCAACCTCTCCAGCCTTTCGCAAGCGCACGCATGGGGCCTTGACAGCGTCCCAGAATGCAGTAACCAGTTAGTGCAGTAAAGACTAAAAAACATGGGAGGACCTGATGACCAAGAAAGTGATTGAACCGTCTGTTTCCTCGAAGCTGACCCGCCGTACCGTTCTGAAGGGTGCTGCGGGTGCGGCCGCTGTTGGCACGTTTGGCGGGGCGTTCCCGATGCCGGCGCTTGCGCAGGAGACGACGTGGACGCTGGCAAACTCGCTGCGCTCCGTCGCAAACCCCTATCACGCCACCTTCGCGAAGGGCGGCGAGGATTTCGCGAAATCGATTGGCGCCACCTATGAGGTGCTGGTGACCGAGGGCAATTCGGAGAAGGGCATCGCCGACATCAAGGCGCTGCTGCAGCGTACCGGCGGCAAGCTGATCCTCAACGTCGATCCCAACGACTCGCCCGATGCGCGGGTGATCGTGGAAGAGGTGCAGAAGGCGGGCGGCTTCGTGGTCACCCAGTGGAACAAGCCGGATGACCTGCATCCCTGGGATCACAACCCCAACTACGTGGCGCATATGTCGTTTGACGGCGTGCCGACGGCGGAGGCGATTGCGAACGAACTGTTCAAGGCCTTCGGCGGCGAGGGCGGCATCGTGGCTCTGGGCGGCATCCTGTCGAACGTCCCCGCCATCGAACGCAAGCTCGGCCTCGATAACGCCATCGCCAAGACCAATGGCAAGGTGACGCTGCTCGACTTCCAGCCCGCGGACTGGAATGAGCAGAAGGCCTTCGAGATCACCCAGGCCTGGCTCACCCGCTTCGGCGACCAGATCAAGGGCGTCTTTGCGGCGAATGACGGCATGGGCATGGGCGCGCTCGAGGCGCTGCGCCAGAACGGTCTTGCGGGCAAGGTGCCGGTCGTCGGCATCGACGGCATCGACGCAGCACTTACCGCCATCGAGGCGGGCGAGTTTGCGGGCACGGTGGCGTGGGATCCGCTGTGGACGGGCGGCATGGGGCTGGCGATCCCCTATGCCCACGTCACCGGCAAGATCGACATCACCAAGGAGCCCAAGGAACACCGCGAGTTCTACGGCACCGGCATTATCGTGACCAAGGACAACGTGGCGGACTACAAGGCCAACCCGCCGAAGGTCGACTTCAACGACCTGTGGGGCAAGGCCACGGGCCAGATCCAGTATCGCGGATAAAGTCCTCCCTGACGACCGCACTAGCCGGGTGCCCAGCACCCGGCTATTTTCGACCCTGAAGCACCGCGGGAGATGAGACGTGGCCTCTGTCGCCATTCGGAACGGCCGTGCCCTCGGCCACTGGCGCCGCTGGGCGCCGGTAGCCGTGCTGGTGGGCTTGTGCCTGGTGGTGGGCTTCATCAATCCGTCCTTCTTCACCACGGGCAATGCGGTGCGCATGCTCAACACGGCGGCAATCCCGCTCGTCATCTGCATGGGGGCAACCTTCATCATCCTGATGGGCTCGATCGATCTTTCGGTCGAGGGCACCATCGCGCTCTGTGCAGTTGCCGCCAGCATGCTGGTGGCCAATGACCTGACCGGGGTGGCGATCGGGTTGTGGTCGGTGCCCGTGGCCATCCTGCTCGGCGGTGCGCTGGGCCTGGTGAACGGCCTCGTCCATGTGAAGCTGAAGATCCCGTCCTTCATGGCCACCCTCGGCATCGGCTTTGCGGGGATCGGCATTGCCACCGCGATCCTGGGCGGCGTCATGGTGCGGATTGGCGACACCGACTTCCGCAACTGGCTCTCGCTCGGCCGCTTCCTGGGGATCCCCGCGGCGGTGTGGATCGCAGGGCTCGCCGTGTTCGCCGCCTGGGTCATCCAGGAGCGCACGCGCATCGGCCGCTGGCTCTATGCCATCGGCACGGATGAGCAGACGGCGCGCAACTCCGGCATTCCGGTGGAGCGCACGCGCATCCTCATCTTCGGTATCGCCGGGCTGTTCTATGGGTTGGCCGGTGCGCTCTCCGCGGCACAGATCGGCCGCGGCCATGCGCTGATCAGCCAGGACCGGCTGTTCACCGCCATCACCGCCGTCGTGGTGGGCGGCACGGCACTGTCGGGCGGTGTCGGCTCGGTGCTCAATTCGGTCATCGGCGTCTTCATCGTCATCGTGCTGGCCAATGGCATGGTGCTGATGGGCATCGAGCCCTATGTGCAAAAGGGCGTACAGGGCATCCTGATCATTGCCGCCGTCGCCCTGGCGCTGGACCGTTCGCGGCTGGATGTCGTCAAATGAGCGCGCCCGTCCTTGAAATCCGTGGCGTCTCCAAGTCCTTTCCGGGCGTGAAGGCGCTGGATGACGTCAGCTTCCACATCGACCGCGGCGAGGTCGTGGGGCTGATCGGTGAGAATGGTGCGGGCAAGTCGACGCTGCTCAAGATTCTCAACGGCGTCTACCAGCCGGACACTGGCGGCATCTTCGTCGATGGCCGTGAGGTCCATGTCGCCTCGCCGCGCCAGGCCTTCGATTCCGGCATCGCCATGGTGTTCCAGGAACAGTCGATCCTGCCGACGCTGACGGTGGCCGAGAACATCTTCCTCGGCCGCGAGGAGGAGTTCATCCGCTTCGGCCTCATCTCCAAGTCGCGGATGAAGGCGGCTGCACGGGAGGAACTGAAGAAAGTCCATCTCGATATCGATCCGGGCATGCGCTGTGCGGATCTCTCCTTCGCGGCGCGCCAGATGGTGGAAATCGCCAAGGCCCTGTCGCTGAACAGCCGCATCAAGGGCCATGTCACCATCCTGCTCGACGAGCCGACC
>JADCDC010000493.1 GCA_020252385.1 Aestuariivirga sp. | reverse complement strand
TCCGGAGCGCCACCTGGATCGAGCGCATCAGCTTGTCGCGGTCGAAGGGAACGCGGCGGCCGGACTTCTTGACCACCATGAGCTCACGCAGCTGCACCCGCTCGAAGGTGGTGAAGCGGCCGGAACAATCCGGGCAGTAGCGGCGGCGGCGGATGGCCGTGCCGTCCTCGGTGGGACGGCTGTCCTTCACCTGGGTTTCTTCGTTGGAGCAGAAGGGGCAGCGCAAGGGATGGGGACTCGCGGGTTGGCAATCCACCATCTCTTGGGGGAGAGGTAGGGGCGGGTCAAGGGGGACGCCCAGGCAATCCCCGCGTGCCCCCCACCCCTACCCCTCCCCACGAGGGGGAGGGGGACGAGGTGAGGTGCGTCCGTTCTTGGTTCCCCTCCCCCTTGTGGGGAGGGGTGGGGGTGGGGGTACCGCGCGTACTGGCGCTCAATAAATCGGGAAGCGCGCCGTCAGCTTCTTGACCTTGGCGGCCACGGCCTTCTCGACCTTGCCGTTCTTCTCCTCGCCGTTCTTCGCCAGGCCGTCGAGCACCTCGTTGATGAGGGCGCCGACTTCCTTGAACTCGGCGGCGCCGAAGCCGCGGGTCGTTCCGGCGGGGGTGCCGAGACGGATGCCGGAGGTGATGGTGAAGGGGGCGGGATCGAAGGGGATGCCGTTCTTGTTGCAGGTGATGTAGGCGCGGCCCAGCGCTGCTTCCGCGGCCTTGCCGGTGACACCCTTGCGGCGCAGGTCGACCAGCATCAGATGCGTGTCGGAGCCGCCGGACACGAGGTCCGAGCCGCCATCGATCATCGCCTTGGCGAGGACCCTGGCATTGTCCGCCACCGCCTTCGCATATTTCTTGAAGGCGGGGCGCAGCGCCTCGCCGAAGGCCACGGCCTTGGCGGCGATCACATGCTCGAGAGGGCCGCCCTGGAGGCCGGGGAAGACGGCCGAGTTGAACTTCTTGCCGAGGTCGTCATTGCGGCTGAGGATCAGGCCGCCACGGGGCCCGCGCAGCGTCTTGTGGGTCGTCGTGGTGACGACGTCGGCATAGTCGAGCGGGCTCGGGTGCACGCCGCCCGCCACGAGGCCGGCGAAATGCGCCATGTCGACCATCAGCAGCGCGCCGACGGAATCGGCGATCTCGCGGAAGCGCTTGAAGTCGATGATGCGCGGATAGGCGGAGCCGCCGGCGATGATGAGCTTGGGCTTCACGGCCTTGGCCTGTTCGGCGAGCTTGTCATAGTCGATCAGGTGATCGTCCTCGCGCACCTTGTAGGGCGCGACCTTGAACCACTTGCCCGACTGGTTGACGGGCGAACCATGGGTGAGGTGGCCACCGCAGGCGAGGTCGAGGCCCATGTAGGTGTCGCCGGGCTGGAGCAGCGCGAAGAACACCGCCTGGTTGGCCGTGGCGCCTGAGTGGGGCTGCACATTGGCAAAGGAGCAGTTGAACAGCTGCTTGGCGCGGTCGATCGCCAGCTGCTCCGACACGTCCACGAACTGGCAGCCGCCATAGTAGCGGCGGCCCGGATAGCCTTCCGCATATTTGTTGGTCATCACCGAGCCCTGGGCCTCGAGCACCGCCTTCGAGACGATGTTCTCGGACGCGATGAGCTCGATCTCATGCTGCTGGCGGCCCAGCTCCTGGGCGATCGCCTTGGCGATCTTCGGGTCCGACTTGGCGAGAGTCTCCTTGAAGAAGCCGGGGAACAGCGGCTTTGCCGCCTTGGCTCGCGATTTCGATGTCTTCTGCACCAGCTTCGCCGCGGTCTTGGTCTTGGCCTTCGCCTTGGGCAGTGCCTTCTTCGCAGTCTTCTTCATGGGTTTCCTGGCCATTCGATCATCCCTTCAACGGCGCTTGGTACGCTCAAGCGCAATTGGCAGATTGCGTGGCCGAGGTCCAGATACCTCTTTGGCTAGACGAAGGCCCTGTGACGAAAAGGGGCGGGAGAAAGTCCCGCCCCGGTGTCTTCATGCCGCTTTGGCCGATCAGTTGGCGGAGGCCGTCTTCTCGGGCTTGGCAGCCGGCTTCGCGGCGGGCTTTGCGGGCGCTGCGGCGGTGCAGCCCGAAGGCAGCTTACCATTGGCGGCGGGCTTGCAGTTGGCGGGAGCCTTCTTGTTCTGGGCGGCGGGCTTCGCGTCCTTCTTGGGCGTGGCGGCTGCAGTCTTCGACTGAGGCTTCTAGGCGGCGACCACGGCGGCATCCTTCTTCGCCACCTTCTTGGTCTTGGAGTCCTTGCCATCGGCCTTGGCGAGCTTTGCCTTTTCGGCAGCCTTCTTCTTGGCGAGCTTTTCCTTCTCGGCCGCCTTGCGCTTGGCGAGCCTTTCCTTCTCGGCGGCCTTGCGCTTGGCGAGCCTTTCCTTTTCGTCGGCCTTCTTCTTGGCCTCCTTGGCGCGCTCGACCTTGGCGCGCTCGGCCTGGCGCTTGGCCTCCTGCTTGGCCCTGACGTTGACAAGGCTGTCGCTGTTGCGCCGGGTCTGACCGCCGAACAGCGAGGCGAAGCCGAAGCCGTCATCCGTGTCGATGTCCTGCTGCAGCCGGGGGATGGGCTTCAGCACATAGCGCTGACCGTCGATCTTCTCGCCAACCGGCAAGGGCTGGCCCACGACGAAGCCCGTGCCGTCGAGTTCATAGACGTCCGGCCGGAAGGCCGCGACGCCGTCCTTGGC
>JADCDC010000492.1 GCA_020252385.1 Aestuariivirga sp. | reverse complement strand
TGGCCGCCTGACAGGGCCCTGGGCTTGCGGTCGAGATAGGGCTCGATCTGCAGGAGCCTCGCCACCTCGCGCACGCGCTTGGCCCGTTCGGCTGCTGGAACGCCATTCATCTTCAGGCCGAAGCCGATGTTCGCCTCGACCGTCATGTTGGGATAGAGCGCATAGTCCTGGAACACCATGGCGAGGTTGCGCTCGCGCGCCTCAAGATCGTTCACCACCTTGCCGCCGATGCTGATCGTGCCATCGGTGATGTCCTCGAGCCCCGCGATCATACGGAGGATCGTCGATTTTCCGCAGCCCGAAGGGCCGACGAGCACGATGAACTCGCCGTCGCCGATCGCGAGGTCGATTTCCTCGACGACCTTCACCGAACCGTAGGACTTGCTCACCCCCGCGAGGGATACGCTGGCCATCACCCGTTCCCGATCAAATGGCATACCATTTCGACCATACTGCACACGAGGCAATAGACCGTCAATTCCCTCGTATCGTGTTCTTCCTTGCATCGCCAAACAAACCAGCGTTTCCAGGAGCCCGATTGGAATTGACAATGGTTGACCTTTGGATTTGACTGAGTCCAGAGCCCGGGAAGCAATCCGGGCCGACAGACAACAGAGGAGGAGACCAATGCCATTCCTGAAGAAGCTGGTGACCGCAGCTGGCATGCTGCTCGCCACCACCACGCTTTCGCTTGCTGACGAGCTGAACATCTTCCTGAGCCCGTCGCCGTCATCGACCGCCATCCAGTCCTTCATTCCGGCCTTCGAAAAGGCGACCGGCCACAAGGTGAACGTCACTGAAGTGCCCTATGGCGAGATGCACCAGAAGCTCATGCTCTCGGTGCAGCTGAAGCAGGGGCAGTATGACGTCGCACAGTTCGACAACTCATTCCTCACGCCCTTCGGCGCCGCCGGCACCATGATGGCGCTCGATGACCGCATCGCCGCCTCCACGGAGTATGACATCTCCGACTTCAGCAAGGGCCAGCAGGACTACGGCAAGTACAAGGGCCAGACCCTCGGCCTGACGCTTTCCACCGAGCCCTTCATCCAGTGGTACCGCAAGGACATCTACGATGCGCTGGGCCTGAAGCCCGCGACGACCTGGGAGGAATTCATGGCCAACGCCAAGGCCGTGAAAGAGTCCGGCAAAGGCGACGGCATGATCTTCGGCTTCGGCCCCAACGTCTCCTGGTGGTGGATGACGCTGGTGTGGAGCTTCGGTGGCCAGCTCTATGACGCGAACTACAATCCCACCGTCAACTCGCCCGAGGCGATCGCCGCCACGCAATACCTCAAGGACCTGCTGGCCTATGCGCCGGAGGGTGCAATCTCGGCCTCGACCGATGACGCGACAATCAAGTTCTTCTCGACCGACATCGGCGCCATGGTGCAGTACTCGGGCTATTGGGGCATGCTGCTCGATCCCGCCAACCAGAAGCACCTCAACGTGATTGGCTTTGCTCCGATGCCGAAGGGCGCTGTCGACGTCACGCATCTCGCGGGCTGGAACATCGGTATTCCGGCCGATGCCAAGAACCCTGATCTTGCCTGGCAGTTCCTCGAATTCGTGCTCGGCAAGTCGAACGCCAAGAACTACATCAACGCGGGTGCTGCGGCGATCGCGCGGAAGTCGGTGATCACAGATGCTGAGCTCGTGGCGAAGTACCCCTATCTGCCGGTCCTCGACCTGCCGGAGGGTACGCGCATCGAGCGCTATCCGCAGATCCGCGTGTGGCCCGAGTTCGAGAAGGCGGCGATTGACACGCTCGCCGGCATCCTGAATGGCTCCGTCGAGGTCAAGGCCGGCCTCGACGCACTGAATGAGACGCTGAAGCCGATCCTCGCCCAGGAGAACGCGCAGTAGGCGAACGCTACGTCAGAGCGGGCGCGGCGCCGCCGCGCCCCTTTCATGGGAGGCCCGATGTCACCGGCCACCGGTCACCAGAAATCGAGGAGCATCGAGAGCGCCAACGCGCGGCTCGCCCAGACCCTCGTCCTGCCGACATGGCTGCTGATCATCGCTGTCTTCGCGCTGCCGATCCTCGGTGCCCTCTACCTTTCCTTCCGCAACGAGACGCTCGGCGCTTTCGTCGCGGCGAGGTTCATCGGCTTCGACAACTACGTCCAGGCGTTCACCGATCCGCGCTTCTGGGAATCGCTGTGGGTCACCATCATCCTCATCGTGCTTGCCGTCATCGTGCAATTGCCGCTGGGCATCGGGCTTGCCGTGCTTCTTCACCGCAACCTCGCGGGAACCCAGCTGTTCCGCACCATGCTTATCGTTCCCATGCTGTTGACGCCCGTCGCCGTGGGACTGATGTGGCGCTTCATGTTCGACGCCGATCTCGGCGTCATCAACTGGGCGCTGGAGCAGATCAACGTCAACGGTCCCAACTGGTTGGGCTGGCGCTGGCCGGCGATCATGGCGGTCACCATCGTCGACAGCTGGCAGTCGATCCCCTTCGTCATGCTGATCACCTTGGCGGGCCTTGCCGGGCTGCCCAAGGGCCCCCG
>JADCDC010000491.1 GCA_020252385.1 Aestuariivirga sp. | reverse complement strand
CCGGACACATCCGACCTTCTCGTCACCCATCTCGAGGCGAATGGCGGGGTGGTTTACGCCATGTCCAGCACACCTGAATTCGGAGCAGGCGCCCACACCTTCAACGAGGTCTTCGGCGTGACGCGCAATCCCTGGAACACCCGAATGTCGGCATCCGGCTCCTCCGGGGGAGCGGCCGTGGCGCTGGCCACCGGCATGGCGTGGGCGGCGCATGGGTCCGACCTTGGCGGCTCGCTGCGCAACCCCGCCAGCTTCTGCGGCGTCGTGGGCATGCGCCCCTCGCCCGGCCGGGTGGCGGCGAGCGTTTTCTCCAAGATCGATTCGACGCTCGGCACCGAGGGCCCGATGGCCCGCAACGTCGAGGACCTGGCGCTGCTCTTCGACGCCATGACCGGCGAGGAGCCTGCCGACCCGCTCTCCCTTCCCGCCGATGGCACGTCCTATCTTGCCGCCGCGCGCTCCGGCTGGAGGCCGCGCAAGGTGGCGGTCTCGCGTGACCTTGGCCTGCCGCCCGTCGCCCGCGAGGTGGCGGAACTCGTCCTGTCGGCCGCACGGAAGCTGGAGGCCCACGGCGTCATCGTCGAGGAGGCCCACCCCGACCTGAGCGAGACACGGGAATGCGCCACGATACTGCGCGCCCTTGCCTACGCCAACATGCGCCCGCTGCTTGAGAAGCACCGCGATCTCCTGAAGCCCGAGATCGTCTGGAACATCGAGATGGGTCTCGCGCTTACCGGTGCGGAGATCGCCCGTGCGGAGGCCCAGCGCGGCGAAATGTTCCGCCGCATGCGCCGCTTCTTCGAGACCTATGACCTGCTGCTCTGCCCCACCACCATCGTGCCGCCCTTCCCCGTCGAGCAGCGCTATGTCACCGAATGCGACGGGGTGAAGCTCGAAACCTATGTGGACTGGCTGATGATCGTCCACGCCATCACGCTCACCTGCTGTCCCGCCATCTCCATTCCCTGCGGCTTCACCGGCGAGAACCTGCCGGTGGGCCTGCAGATCGTGGCCCCGGGCCGCGGCGAGGCACGGCTGCTTGCCGGTGCCCGCTTCATCGAGCAGGTCCTCGATCTCGGCGCCATCACGCCCATCGATCCCAGGAACTGACGTTCCGGCGAAACCGCGTCATCTGGCGGGACATCCACTTTGCCGCTACACTCGCAGCAATTCCTCTCCCCCACGCATGTGGGGGAGAGGGAAGGGTGAGGGGGTCTGTCAGCGGGCACGTCGCATGAAGGAAAATCATCCTTCGCTGCCCGTACCTGAAACTGCATCCGCCGGGTCTTGCGGCAACCACCCCCTCACCCTGCCCTCTCCCCCACATGCGTGGGGGCGAGGAAGAAACAACGTGACAGGAGGCACCCCCAATGCGCGGCCTGATGCAGGATTTCCCGCTGCTTGTGCACCGCGTGCTCGATCACGCGGCGCGCTGGCATGGGTCCACGCCCATCCTTTCGCGCTCGGTCGAGGGGCCGCTGCACCGCACCGACTATGCGCGCCTGAGCCGCCGTTCGAAGGCGCTGGCTTCGGCCTGCCAGAAGCGGCTCGGCCTGAAGCTCGGTTCGGTCGTCGCTACCATGGCGTGGAACACCTGGCGCCACCTCGAGATCTGGTACGGCGTCATGGGGCTTGGCGCCATCGTCCACACCCTCAACCCCCGGCTCTTCGCGAGCCAGCTCGGCTACATCATCAACCACGCCGAGGACCAGTGGATCTTCACCGACCTCACCTTCGTCCCCCTGCTCGAGAAGCTGCAGGACAGCCTGCCGGGCGTGAAGGGCTTCGTCATCATGACCGACGCCGCGCACATGCCGACGACGACGCTCCGCAACCCCGTCTGCTATGAGGAACTCCTGGCGTCGGGCGACGAGGCCTTCGCCTGGCCGGAGTTCGACGAGAACACCGCCTGCGGCATGTGCTACACCAGCGGCACCACCGGCAATCCGAAGGGCGTTCTCTACTCCCACCGCTCCAACGTGCTGCACGGCCTCATGTGCGCGCTGGGCGATGCCATGGCGATCTCGAGCCGAGACGTGGCCATGCCGGTCGTGCCGATGTTCCACGCCAATGCGTGGTCGATGGCCTTCTCCGTGCCCATCTCCGGCGCTGCCCTGGTCATGCCGGGCCCGCGGCTCGACGGTGCGGCGATCTACGAGATGCTGACGGAGGGCCGCGTCACGATCACCGCCGCCGTGCCCACCGTCTGGCTGATGCTGCTCAACCATCTCGAACAGAACCCCGCGCTCCGGCTTCCCGATCTCCAGCGCGTGGTGATCGGCGGTTCGGCCTGCCCCGAATCGATCATGAAGGCCTTCGTCGAGAGCTACGGCACCGACGTGATCCACGCCTGGGGCATGACGGAGATGAGCCCCATCGGCTCGCTCGGCATCCAGTCGGGCCGCGCCGCCGGGCTGCCGCCCGAAGAATGGTGGACGCTGAAGCTGAAGCAGGGCCGCCCGCCCTTCATGGTGGACATGAAGATCACCGATGACGCGGGCAACACCCTTCCCCATGACGGCAAAACCTTTGGCCGGCTCAAGGTAAAGGGTCCCGCCGTGGCGAAAAGCTACTTCAAGGGCGAGGGCCTTGCGGCCTTCGATGCCGAGGGCTGGTTCGACACGGGCGATGTCGCCACCATCGATGAATATGGCTACATGCAGATCACCGACCGCGCCAAGGACGTGATCAAGTCCGGCGGCGAATGGATCTCCTCGATCGAGATCGAGAACATCGCACTCGGCTGCCCGGGCGTGCAGGAGGCGGCGGCGATTGGCCTGCCCCATCCCAAGTGGGACGAGCGGCCTTTGCTGGTCATCGTCCGAAAGCAGGGCTCCGAGGTCAGCCGGGCGGAGGTGCTGGCCCATCTCGAGGGCAGGATCGCCAAATGGTGGATGCCGGACGACGTCGCCTTCCTCCCGGAGATTCCGCACACCGCGACGGGCAAGATTTCCAAGCTGGAGTTGCGCGCGCTGTTCAGGGACTACCGCTTCCCGGGATCTGTCCTGCCGGACTGACATTGCCGAAGCCTGTTCTCTTCCGCGAGCGGGCTGATATAGTCGCTCGCTTGCAGGAGGATTTCAGCATGCCCTTGTCCAACATGGCCGTCCGCGACATCGAGACGGTGATCCACCCCTACACCAACCTCGCGCGCCACCGCGAGGTGGGGCCCCTGATCCTCAACGAGGGCCGCGGCATCCATCTCTACGACGACCAGGGCAAGCGCTACATCGAGGGCATGGCGGGGCTGTGGTGCACGGCATTGGGCTACGGCAACCAGGAGATCGCCGAGGCCGGCGCCGAGGCGCTTCGCAGGGTGTCCTTCACCCACGCCTTCAGCGGCAAGTCGCATGACGGCGTCATCGAGCTCTCCGAGAAGCTCAAGGAGATCGCGCCCTGCCCGGCCTCCAAGGTGCTGTTCGGCTCCTCCGGCTCCGAGGCCAACGACATGCAGATGAAGCTGTCGTGGTACTACAACAACGCGCGCGGCAAGCGGGAGAAGAAGAAGATCATCAGCCGCATCCGCGCCTATCACGGCGTCACCATCGCGTCGGCCTCGCTTACCGGGCTGCCCTGGGTGCATAACGACTTCGATCTGCCCATCGCCAATGTACTGCACACCTCCTGCCCGCACTACTACCGCTTCGGCAAGGACGGCGAGACGGAGGCCGAATTCGCCAGCCGCATGGCGGACGATCTCGAGCAGCTCATCATCCGCGAGGGGCCCGACACCATCGCCGCCTTCATCGCCGAGCCCCTGATGGGTGCCGGCGGCGTGCTGATGCCGCCCGAGGGCTACTGGGAGAAGGTCAACGCCATTCTCGCGCGCTACGACATCCGCTTCATCGCGGATGAGGTGATCTGCGGCTTCGGCCGCACCGGCAACTGGTTCGGCACCACCACGATGGGCATGAAGCCCCATTCGATCTCCATGGCGAAGGCCATCACCTCGGCCTATTTCCCGCTCTCGGCGCTCACCATCGAGGAAGACCTCTACCAGGCCATGCTGGACGAGAGCCGCAAGCTCGGCACCTTCGGCCACGGCTACACCTACACCGCCCATCCCGTGGGCTGCGCCATTTCGCTGAAGACGATCGAGATCTACCAGCGCGACAAGATCATGGAGCACGCCGCGAAGATGAGCCCCGTCTTCCAGACGCGGCTGAAGAAGCTCGCCGAGCATCCGCTCGTCGGCGAGGCGCGCGGCGTGGGCCTTATCGGCGCGGTCGAGCTCGTCGCGGACAAGGCGACGAAGCGCCCCTTCGACCCGAAGCGCATGGTCGGCGCCAATACGGTGAACGCCATGCAGGATCGGGGCCTCATCGTGCGCAACATCCAGGATTCGATCGCACTGTGCCCGCCGCTGATCATCACCACCGACCAGATCCACGAGATGTTCGACATCTTCGAGAAGGGCCTCGACGCGATGGAAGCCTGGGCCCGCAAGGAAAACGCGAGGGCCGCATGATCGACAGCGAGGCGGAGCTCCGCGCGAAGTTCGGCGAGGTCCACCCCCTCGCCATCACCAAGTCGCGGCCGGCGCTGGACCCGTATTCGCGCCAGTTCATCGCCATGTCGCCCTTCCTCGTCATCTCGACGGCGGATCAGGAGGGAAAGGCGGACTTGAGCCCGCGCGGCGATCCGCCGGGCTTCGTCCATGTGCTGGACGACCAGACGATCCTCATCCCCGACCGGCCCGGCAACAACCGGCTCGACACCATGTCGAACATCGCGGCCAACCCCAATGTCGGCTGCCTGTTCTTCATCCCCGGCTTCGAGGACACGCTCCGCCTCAACGGCAAGGCCCGCCTCACGGACGATGCGGAACTCCTCAGGCACTGCGCTGTCAGCGGCAAGGCGCCGAAGGTCGGCATCCTCATCACCGTCGAGGAGGTCTTCCTGCACTGCGCCAAGGCGCTCAAGCGCTCCAGGCTGTGGGGCCCGGAATACCGCCAGGACCGCAGCCAGATGCCCTCGATCGCCCGCATCATCCTGGAGCAGACCTGCGAGTCGGGCGTGGACGAGGCGGAGGCCCGCAAGGCCGACATTGACGTCGAGGCGGATTACAAGTCCGGCCTCTACTGAGAAGACGGGAAGGCCAGTTGATCGAGGTCAATGAAAGGCCTCCTGACAACCGCTAGTGTCCACTTTCATGGACACTCAACTTCTCCCCTTCGCCACGCAGGACGTCCCGCGCTACACGAGCTACCCGACGGCCGTGCAGTTCCAGCCCGATTTCAAGGGCGCCACCCCGGACCAGTGGCTGCAGGCTCTCGATCCGGAGGCCACCCTCTCGGTCTATGTCCACATCCCCTTCTGCCGCCAGCTCTGCTGGTATTGCGGCTGCCACACCTCGGTGCCGAACAGCTATGACCGCGCCGCGCGCTACGTCGAGTTCCTG
>JADCDC010000490.1 GCA_020252385.1 Aestuariivirga sp. | reverse complement strand
GATGCAGTTGGTGAGCTCGTCCCGCCCCATCTTCATCTCGCGGCGCCCGAAGCCCTGGAGGTCAGGCAGAGACGGGTGCGCGCCAACCTTCACGCCGTGCGTCTTTGCCAGCTGCACCGTCGTGCGCATGTGGTTGAAGTCGGACGCATGGAAACCGCAGGCCACGTTGGCCACGTCGATCAGTGGCATCAGGCCCGCGTCGTCGCCCATCTTGTAGAGGCCGAACGCTTCGCCCATGTCACAGTTGATGACCGTCATCCTGTAACCTCCCTCAAACGCGGCGCTTCAGCACCGTTCTGCATGGCAGCTTGCGGTAGGCCCTGATTATTGTAAAATCAGAAAAACTGCAATGCGGTATCGAAAAATCAGATATGGCCCTTTCGCTCAAGCAGGTCCGCTATTTCATCGCCACGGCTGACGCCGGCCAGATCAGCCAGGCGGCGATCGAGCTCAACGTGTCGCAGTCTGCCGTCACCGCCGCCGTAAAGCAAATGGAGGAGGATCTCGGCGTCGCCCTGTTCAAGCGGCTGCAAACGGGCGTCTCGCTCACTGCCGAGGGTGCCCGCTTCCTGCAGCATGCGCGCAACATCATGGCCGCCGTCAATGCCGCGCAGCACGCGCCCTTGACCGAGGATTCGGCCATCAGCGGCACGGTCCGGATCGGGGTGTCCTACACGGTGGCGGGCTATTTCCTGCCGCGCCACTACACCCGCTTTGCGAGGAGCTATCCACGCATCCAGGCGGAGCTTTACGAACTCCCCCGCAACGCCATCGAAAGCGGGCTGAAGGACGGCTCGCTAGACCTGGCCGTCATGCTCGTCTCGAACCTCATGGACAAGAACCGGCTTGCCTACGAGACGCTGATCCGCTCCCGCCGCAGGCTGTGGCTGCCGGTCGAGCACCGCCTGCTCGCCGCGGCGGCGATCAGCCTCGATGACGTGGCGGCGGAACCCTATGTGATGCTCACCGTCGACGAGGCGAACCAGACGGCGGCGCGCTACTGGAAGCCCACGGGGCTCAGGCCCCAGACCATCTTCACCACCTCCTCCGTCGAGGCGGTGCGCTCCATGGTGGCGGACGGGATGGGCGTCACCATCCTCTCCGACATGGTCTACCGCCCGTGGTCGCTGGAGGGCCAGCGCATCGAACTGCGGAACGTGGTGGCCGACATCCCGACGATGGACGTGGGCCTCGCCTGGAACCACACGCGCAGCCAGAGCCCCGCCGCGCGCACCTTCCATGAATTCATGAGCCTGTCCTTCGGGGGTGCCGGAAGCTCGGTCTAGCCAGTGGGCCATGCCTCGGCTAGCTTCGGCGCCATGAGCATCGGGGTTGGAATCATCGGAGCGGGCGTCATGGGTGCTGACCATGCCCGCATCATCGCGCGCCAGGTGGCGGGTGCGCATCTCGTGGCGGTGTCCGACGCGGACATTGCCCGCGCGAGGAGCGTGGCGGCGGAAACCGGTGCGAAGCGGGCCGTGAGCGATCCGCTTGCCGTGATCACGGACCAGGAGGTCGGCGCCGTCCTCATCGCCTCGCCCGATGCGACGCATGCCGACTTCGCCATCGCCTGCATCAAGGCCGGAAAGCCCGTGCTGTGCGAGAAGCCGCTCGCCCCCACCGCGGCCGAGGGCATGCGGGTGATCGAGGCGGAGATCACGGCCGGCCGGCGCCTCGTGCAGCTCGGCTTCATGCGCCGCTTCGACCCTGGCTACACCGAAATGAAGGGCCTGCTCGGCTCAGGGCGCTATGGCGAGGCGCTGGCCTTCCACTGCGTGCACCGCAACGCGTCGGCACCGCCGCATTTCGATTCGGCGGCGGCGATCGTCAATTCCTGTGTCCACGAGGTCGACATCTCGCGCTTCGTGCTGTCGGTGGAGCTGTCCTCGGTGCGGGTCTTCAGGGCGAAACGCTCCCGCCACGCGCATTTCGACGACCCGATGCTCGTGGTGTTCGAGACCGACAAGGGCCAGCTCGTTGACGTCGAACTCTTCCTCAACGCGCAATATGGCTATGACGTGAAGGGCGAGCTGATCTGCGAGACGGGGACGATCTCCTTCGGGCCGAGCCTCCATACCGAGGTGCGAAGTGCAGGCGTCACCGCCACCAGCCTCGCCCCCGACTGGCGCCCGCGCTTCGCCGACGCCTACCGCATCCAGAACCAGGCCTGGATCGATTCGATCTCCTCAGGAAGGCCCGTCGGCTCCTCCGCCTGGGACGGCTTCGTGGCCACCACCGTGACGGACGCAGGCGTCAGATCGCTGACCACGGGCGAGACGGTGGCCATCGCCTATGAGAAAAGGCCTGGGCTTTATCAGTGATTTCCCTTCTCCCGTCCGAAGGATGGGAGAAGGTGGCCGACAGGCCGGATGAGGGCAACTCTCAACCGGCACGACTCGCGGACACAGGCCCTCATCCGCCCTTCGGGCACCTTCTCCCATTGCTGCGCAACGGGAGAAGGGAGACTACGGCAGATTATCCCGCAGGAAGATATCGATCCTGATCCGCTCCTGGCTCTCGATGAGCGGCACGTTGTCCGCCTTGGCGATGAGCACGCGGATGGCGCTTCGGACCTCGTGGCCGGGGTCCTGGTTGATGACCGCGTCGATGGTGCCGCGGATCAGCGCCTTGCGGTTGGTGTCGCTCAGGTCATGGGCGAGCAGCACCACGTCCCTGGTGCGGCCGGCGGTTTCGAGCGCGGCCACGATGCCCCTTGTGCCGCCGCCCACATTATAGATGCCGAGGAGGTCCGGG
>JADCDC010000049.1 GCA_020252385.1 Aestuariivirga sp. | reverse complement strand
GTCGATGCGCGAATCCACCTCGGCCACGGGAAAGTCGCCGCCGGGAAGTGCCGCGGCGTGCGTCCAGGGCTTGCCCATCTGCGGGAAGAAGGGCTCGATCTTCTCCATCGCCGATTCAGCGAGCTTGCGGAAGGTCGTGATCTTGCCGCCAAACACCGAAAGCAGCGGCGCGCCCCCCTCCGGATGGTCGAGCTTCAGCACATAGTCGCGCGTCGCCTCCTGCGCCTTCGAGGCGCCGTCGTCGTAGAGCGGCCGGATGCCGGAATAGGCCCAGCGCAGGTTTTCCCGGGTCACGGGCTTGCGGAAATACTCGCTCACCGCCTTCAGCATGTAGTCGGTCTCGGCGTCCGAAATCTGCGGCTTGCCGGGATCGCCCTTGTGGTCCTCGTCGGTGGTGCCGATCAGCGTGTAGTTCTGCTCATAGGGAATGGCGAAGCAGATGCGCCCGTCGGCATTCTGGAAGATGTAGCAGCGGTCATGATCGTAGAGCTTGTCGACCACGAGATGGCTGCCCTTCACCATGCGGATCTTGTCGGGATCGTTGCGCCCGACGACCGCGCCCAGGACCTGGCTCACCCAGGGCCCCGCGGCGTTGATCAGTGTTCTCGCACGGACGGTCTCCTCGGCGCCATCCTCGCCCGTCACGGTAAGTTCCCAGACGCCGTCCGCCCGCCGCGCGGAGGTGCATTTCGTCCGCGTACGGATGACAGCGCCCCTTGCCTCCGCATCGCGTGCATTCAGCACCACGAGCCGTGCATCCTCCACCCAGCAGTCCGAGTACTCATAGCCCCGTGTGTAGACATCCTTCAGGGGCTTGCCCGTTACGTCGCTCCTCAGATCGACGCTGCGCGTGGGCGGCAGAAGCTTGCGGCCGCCCAGATGATCGTAGAGGAACAGGCCAAGCCGCAGGACCGGCCACGGCCGCAGTCCCTTGTGGTGCGGCAGCACGAAGCGCAGCGGCCAGATGATGTGGGGTGCCGCCCGGAGCAGCACCTCGCGCTCGATCAGCGCCTCGCGCACCAGGCGGAACTCGTAATGCTCGAGATAGCGCAGGCCGCCGTGGATGAGCTTGGTCGAGGCGCTGGAGGTGCCGGAGGCGAGGTCGCCCTGCTCGGCGAGGAAGACTTTCAGTCCGCGTCCCGAGGCATCGCGGGCGATGCCGCAGCCGTTGACGCCGCCGCCGATGATGAAGAGGTCATAGATCATTCCGCGGCATCCATCGCATTATCGTTTCCAGCCAGTCCGTCCGCAATCTCGAGCTTCACGCCGTTTTCCTTGCAATAGGCCACGACCGGCTCCGGCGGCGCGCGGTCGGTGACGAAGACGTCGACGTCGGTCAGGTGTCCGATGCGCACCGGCGCGGTGCGCGTGAACTTCATGGCGTCGGCCACCAGCATCACGTTGCGTGCATTCTTCATGATCGCCTTGGCGACGCGAACCTCGCGGTAGTCGAAGTCGAGCATGGCGCCGTCCTCGTCGATGGCCGAGGCGCCGATCACCGCATGGTCGACCTTGAACTGCGTGATGAAGTCCACCGCGGCCTCGCCGACGATGCCGCCGTCGGTCTTTCTCAGCATGCCGCCCGCCACGATCACCTCGATCTTGGGACGCGGCATCAGGATGGTGGCGACGTGGATGTTGTTGGTGATGACGAGGAGCCCTTCGTGATGCACCAGCGCGCGCGCCACCTCCTCGGTGGTGGTGCCGATGTTCATGAACAGCGAGCAGTTGTTGGGGATGAGGCCCGCCGCGTGGCGGCCGATCACCACCTTCTCGGTCGCCGCCATCAGGCGGCGCGCCTCATAGGCGAGGTTCTCGACGCCCGAGGACAGCATGGCGCCGCCATGCGTGCGCGCCAGGAGCCTCGCATCGCAAAGCTCGTTCAGGTCCTTGCGGATTGTCTGCGGCGTCACATCGAAGCGCAGCGCAAGATCATCGACAGTCACGCTGCCCATCTGGCGCGCGAGCGTCATGATCAGTTGCTGCCGTGGGCTGACGCCCTCCATGGTTTCCCCGCAATTTCAGCGACTTATGCCGCCGTCAGAGTGACGTTAGGTTGATCCGAAAGCAATGATTTCACTTTTTTTCGGTTTGCGCAATATTGCACTGCACAAATTCTTCGTTATTTGATCGATTGACGTTCGTTTGTTTTCGTATGATAGTTTGTCGCAGGTGCCATGCAATGGGTGCCGTTCTGTTAGGGAGGACCAACAATGCGAATGAAACTTCTCGCTTCATCGTCGGCAGCCTTGGCGCTGCTGGCGTTGACGAGCCCCAGCTTCGCCGACGTCGAGGCGGCCAAGCGCTGGATTGATACCGAATTCCAGCCGTCCACGCTCTCCAAGGAAGAACAGCTCAAGGAGATGGAGTGGTTCATCAAGGCGGCAGAGCCGTTCAAGGGCATGGAAATCAACGTGCTCTCGGAAGGCATTCCGACGCACGACTACGAGTCGAAGGTGCTCACCAAGGCCTTCGAGGAAATCACCGGCATCAAGGTCAACCACCAGATCCTCGGCGAGGGCGAGGTGGTGCAGGCCGTGCAGACCCAGATGCAGACCAACCGCAATCTGTATGACGGCTACGTCAACGATTCGGACCTGATCGGCACGCACTCCCGCCTGCAGCAGACCTACAACCTGACCGACATGATGGCCGGCGACTGGAAGGACGTGACCAACCCCGGTCTCGACCTCAATGACTTCATCGGCATCAAGTTCACCACCGGTCCGGACGGCAAGCTCTACCAGCTGCCCGACCAGCAGTTCGCCAACCTCTACTGGTTCCGCAAGGACTGGTTCGACCGCGCCGACCTGAAGGAGAAGTTCAAGGCCAAGTACGGCTATGAGCTGGGCGTGCCCGTCAACTGGTCGGCCTATGAGGACATCGCGCAGTTCTTCACCGAGGACGTGAAGGAAATCGACGGCGTCCGCATCTATGGCCACATGGACTACGGCAAGCGCGCTCCCGACCTCGGCTGGCGCATGACCGACGCCTGGCTCTCGATGGCCGGTGCCGGCAGCGTGGGCGAGCCGAACGGCATCCCCATCGACGAGTGGGGCATCCGCATGGAGAAGGGCTCCTGCAACCCCTCGGGCGCCTCGGTGTCCCGCGGCGGCGAGACCAACGGCCCGGCTTCCGTCTACGCCATCGCCAAGTGGGACGAGTGGCTGAGGAAGTACGCGCCTCCGGGTGCCGCCGACTACGACTTCTACCAGTCGCTGCCGGCTCTCGCCCAGGGCAACGTCGCCCAGCAGATCTTCTGGTACACGGCCTTCACCGCCTCCATGGTGGCGCCGAAGTCGGAAGGCAACAACACGGTCGATGACCAGGGCACCCCGCTCTGGCGCATGGCCCCCTCGCCCCATGGCCCCTACTGGAAGGAAGGCCAGAAGGTCGGCTACCAGGACGTGGGCTCGTGGACGATCCTGAAGTCCACCCCGCCTGACCGCGCCAAGGCTGCCTGGCTCTACGCCCAGTTCGCCGTGTCGAAGACGGTCGACGTGAAGAAGAGCCAGGTCGGTCTCACCTTCATCCGCGACAGCACCGTGCGCCACGAATCCTTCACGGAGCGTGCGCCGAAGCTCGGCGGCCTGGTCGAGTTCTACCGCTCGCCCGACCGCGTGCGCTGGTCGCCCACGGGCATCAACGTGCCGGATTATCCGAAGCTCGCCCAGCTCTGGTGGCAGCAGCTCGGTGACGTGAACTCCGGCGCCTTCACCCCGCAGGAGGCCATGGACCGTCTCGCTTCCGAAATGGAGCAGGTGATGGCCCGCATGGAAGCTGCCGACAAGGCCAACAACACCTATGGTGGTTGCGGCCCGCGCCTGGCGGAGCCCAAGGATCCGTCCGAGTGGCTTGGCAAGGCAGACGGCCCCAAGGCCAAGCTCGAGAACGAGAAGGAACCGGGCGAGACGATTGCCTACGAGGAAATCGTCAAGCGCTGGCAGGAGTAATCCGAACCTGACGGGAGCGCGGGAAGACCATTCCCGCGCTCCAACTGTCTCTTCTTCCAAATCTCACAGGGACCAATGGCACTCGAACTCATCGACATTGCCAAGCGGGTAGGTTCGGAAACCCATATTCATCCGACCTCGCTCGTCCTGCCCGAAGGCTCGTTCAACGTGCTCCTCGGCACGACGCTGGCCGGCAAGACCACGCTGATGCAGATCATGGCCGGTATCCAGAAGCCGACTTCGGGCACCATCCGGTTCCGCGGCAAGGACGTGACGGGCCTCGCGGTGCAGCAGCGCAACGTGTCGATGGTCTACCAGCAGTTCATCAATTATCCGAACTTTTCCGTCTACGACAACATCGCCTCGCCGCTGAAGGTTGCCGGCATGGACACGGCCGAGATCGAACGCCGCGTCATGGCTGCCGCGGAACTTCTCAGGCTCAAGCCCATGCTGAAGCGCAAGCCCTCCGAACTCTCCGGCGGCCAGCAGCAGCGCACGGCCATCGCCCGCGCCATCGTCAAGGATTCCGATCTCATCCTCCTCGACGAGCCCCTCGCCAACCTCGACTACAAGCTGCGCGAGGAACTGCGCGACGAATTGCCGAAGCTCTTCGCCGGCCGCAACGCCATCGTCGTCTATGCGACGACGGAACCTTCCGAGGCGCTGCTGTTCGGCGGCAACACCGCAACACTGCATGAAGGGCGCATCACCCAGTTCGGCCCGACCTCCTCGACCTATCGTCTGCCCAAGGATCTCCTGACGGCCCAGGTCTTCTCCGATCCGCCGATCAACACCACCAGGGTCGAGAAGCGCGGCGACAAGCTGCATGTCTTCGGCAGCAAGGTCTGGCCGGCCGGACAGGTCGGATCGGGCCTGCCCGATGGCGTCTACACGCTGGGAATCCGCCCGCATCACGTGACGCCGCTCCCCACCGATGTCACGACCGGCGAGATCGAGGGACGCGTACTGGTGACGGAACTCTCGGGCTCCGAGAGCGTCATTCACCTCGACGTCGCGGGTGATACCTGGGTCTCCCAGTCGCATGGCATTCACCCCTTCGAGGTCGGCTCGCATGCGACGCTTCACGTCGATGTCGACCGCGGCCTGTTCTTCTCGCCCTCTTCCGGCGAACGGGTGTCCTGATGGCCGAAATCCGCATCGACAAGCTCCGCCACTCCTACATGGCCAATCCCCAGAGCGAGGACGACTACGCCCTGAAGCGCCTGTCGCTGACCTGGCAGGACGGCGGCGCCTATGCGCTGCTCGGGCCCTCGGGCTGCGGCAAGACCACGCTTCTCAACCTGATCTCCGGACTGCTGACGCCCACCGAAGGCACGATCAGCTTCAACGGGCGCGACGTGTCGCACGCCTCTCCGGAAGAGCGAAACATCGCGCAGGTTTTCCAGTTCCCGGTGATCTACGACACCATGACGGTCTACGACAACCTCGCCTTCCCGCTCCGGAACCGTGGCGTTCCCGAAGACGAGATCAAGACGCGCGTCGGCGAAATCGCCGAGATGCTGGAACTGACCCGCACGCTGAACAATCGCGCCTCCGGCCTCACCGCGGATGGCAAGCAGAAGATATCGCTCGGCCGCGGCCTGGTGCGCTCCGATGTCAACGTCATCATGTTCGACGAGCCGCTCACCGTCATCGACCCGCACCTCAAGTGGCAACTGCGCTCCAAGCTGAAGGAACTTCACCTGCGCACCAAGCGCACCATGATCTACGTGACGCATGACCAGACCGAGGCCCTCACCTTCGCCGACCAGGTGGTGGTGATGAACCAGGGCGAGGTCGTGCAGTCGGGAACGCCGATCGAGCTGTTCGAGATGCCGCAGCACACCTTCGTGGGCCACTTCATCGGCTCGCCCGGCATGAACGTGCTGCCGTGTGAGGTCAGGGGCGGCAGAGCCGTGTTCGGCGGCGAGGCGATCTCCGTGGGCAATGGCGAGAAGGCGACGGGGAAGGGCCGCACCGAGATCGGCGTCCGGCCGGAGTTCATCTCGCTCGCCAACTCCGGCATTGCTGCCGAGGTCATCCGCGTGGCCGATGCCGGGCGCTTCCGCATCGTCGAGACACGCAGCCACGGCCACCTCGTCAAGCTTCTGGTGAAGGAGGGCGAGCAGGTGCCGACCGGACAGACCTTCCTCGCCTTCGATCCGGAGCACACGCAGATCTACGAGGACGGCTGGATGGCGGGTGCGCGCCGATGAACAAGGTCGTCAACAACCGCGCCTGGTGGCTCGTCCTGCCCGTCTTCGCGATGGTGCTGTTCAACGCGTTGCTGCCACTCATGACGGTGGTCAACTACTCGCTGCAGGAAACCTTCGGCAACAACGAATTCTTCTGGTCCGGCGCAATCTGGTTCGAGCAGCTTCTGCATGACGACCAGTTCCACGCGTCGCTGTTGCGGCAGATCATCTTCACCTCGATCGTGCTGGTGATCCAGATTCCGCTTGGCCTCGCCATCGCACTCTGCATGCCGCGCAGCGGACCATGGGTCTCGGTCTGCCTCGTGCTCCTCGCGCTGCCGTTGCTCGTGCCATGGAACGTCGTGGGCTCGATGTGGAACATCATGGCGCTCCCCGACATCGGCTTGCTCGGCAAGGCGATCAACTCCCTCGGCATCCCCTACAACTACACCCGCCAGCCGATCTCGGCGTGGTTCACCGTCGTCCTGATGGACGTGTGGCACTGGACCTCGCTCGTGGTGCTGCTCTGCTATGCGGGCCTCGTCGCCATTCCCGATGCCTATTACCAGGCGGCGAAGGTCGACGGCGCCAAGCCCTGGGCGGTGTTCCGCTACATCCAGCTGCCGAAGCTCAAGCATGTGCTGACCATCGCCATCCTGCTCCGCTTCATGGACTCCTTCATGATCTACACCGAGGTCATCGTGCTCACCGGCGGTGGCCCGGGCAGCACCACGAAGTTCCTGTCGATCGATCTCGTGCAGAAGGCGCTGGGCGGCTTCGACCTTGGCCCCGCCGCGGCCTTCTCGATCGTCTACTTCCTGATCATCCTGCTGGTGAGCTGGCTGTTCTACACGCTGATGATGCGCGACGAGGCAAAGTGATGCGCAAACGCTATATCGTCCTGACGGCCTACATCGTCTTCCTGCTGCTGCCGATCTACTGGCTGATCAACATGTCGTTCAAGACGACGAACGAGATCCTCGGCGGCTTCAGCGCCTATCCGCGCGAATTCACGCTGGACAGCTACCGAACCATCTTCACCGATCCGTCCTGGTATGGCGCTTACATCAACTCGATCACCTACGTGCTGATCAACACGGTGATCTCGATCGTCGTGGCGCTGCCCGCGGCCTATGCTTTCTCGCGTTACCGCTTCCTCGGCGACAAGCACCTCTTCTTCTGGCTCCTGTCCAACCGCATGGCGCCGCCCGCGGTCTTCGTGCTGCCCTTCGTGAACCTCTACTCGGCTGTGGGCCTGTTCGACACGCCATGGGCCGTGGCACTGGCGCACACGCTGTTCAACATTCCGCTGGCGGTGTGGATCCTCGAGGGCTTCATGTCGGGCGTTCCGAAGGAGCTCGACGAGACGGCCTATGTCGACGGCTATTCCTTCCCCGCCTTCTTCATCAAGATCTTCCTGCCGACGATCTCGGCCGGCATCGGCGTCGCGGCCTTCTTCTGCTTCATGTTCTCCTGGGTCGAGATGCTGCTGGCGAAGAACCTGACGTCCGTTTCCGCAAAGCCCATCGTCGCCGCCATGACGAAGACGGCCAGTACCTCGGGCTATGAGCTGGGGCTCCTCGCCGCGGCTGGTGTCCTCACCCTGATACCGGGCGCCATCGTCATCTATTTCGTCCGCAACTACATCGCCAAGGGCTTTGCCCTCGGCCGGGTGTGAGAAAGGCAGTCCGATGGAAGCGCCGATCATGTTCTCAGCCGAATGGTGGCAGCAGCCGCTGGGCAGCTGGATGGCGTGGAACCGGGTGTCGATCGCCTTCTTCATCTACATCTTCGGCTCGATCGCCGCGATGGGCATGTGGGAGTATTTCTCCCCCGGCGGATCGCCGCGCCGCGGCATCTTCGGCCTCGACACGACGCGCGGCGACCGCCTGTTCATCACGCATCTGGGAAGCGCCTTCATCTTCCTCGCCTGGCTGGGCTTCCTCGGCACGCCCCTGTGGGGCGCCGTCATCGTCGCGGTGATCTGGGGCTTCATCGTCTTCCGCTTCGCGTGATCCGAACCCGCGGCCCCCGCAGGAACGTTTCCAATACGGCCACATTGCACCTCACGCATGGGGCACGCTGTACTCCTGACTGGAAAACCTCCCGAGATTGGTGGTAGAGGCCCAGTCAGGGTATCCCCATCGGCAGCCAGGCAGCGGGTTTCGTCATCCGTTGACGTCTGCATGGTGCGGGCGGATGTTTTTGGTCAGTCTGGAGAATCGCCGCCATGCAGGCCTCAAGGATCGCGATTGCCGTCCTTTCTTTCAGGCCCGATGCCCGTCAGATCCAGTTCTACGAGACGCTCGCCGATTACGGCTACTCGGTCTTCGCCTTCGCCGACGACGATGACTTCGTCATCCCGCCCTCCCGCCATGTAACCTATCTGAAGATCGACAAGCAGACCTGCGTGAACAGGGGCTACTTCCTGCTCAATCCGATGGTTGCCGGTGGGAAGAGCGTTCCGGTCAGCGCCTGGGAAAGGGCACTGTGCTTCTTTGGCATGAACCACCGCAAGTTCGACCACGTGTGGTTTTTCGAGGACGACGTGTTCATCCCTCGTGCGGAAACCATCCCGCGGATTGATCGCAGATATTCCGATGCCGACCTGCTGTGCGTCCCAACCCGGGTCAACCACTTCGGAGAGATCACGAGCTGGGATTGGTGGACCTGGGTGCCGAAGGACATCCTGCCCCTGCCCTGGGCCTCAGCCCTCGTGTGCGTGTCACGCGTCAGCGGTCGGCTTCTCGCCAAGGTCGACAGGACGGTCGTGGACAGTATCGACAGGCGCGTGAACTACGCTCTCCAGGCACGGAATCGGAAGGGGCCGGAGAAATTCCTGTTCATCGAATTCCTCCTCAACACGGTCGCCCTCCACCATAAGTTGAAGGTGGCGCATCCTCCTGAATTCGCAACGGTGCACTTCAACAGGCCGTGGCGGCTGGATGAGGTGGATGACCGGCTCATCTATCACCCCGTCAAGGCGATCAGCGAACATGACGCATGGCGGGCACATCTGGCCAGCAAGCGGCCGCAAGGCAGCTGATACCCGCAGGGACGGGAACACACGAGTTCGGGATGTTGGGAGATTTTGGAGCGGGCGAGGCGAATCGAACGCCCGACCCTAACCTTGGCAAGGTTATGCTCTACCCCTGAGCTACGCCCGCTTCCATTGGCCGACCCGGCAGGAGCCGGTGGGTGGCCGCCTTATTGCCTAATCCGCCGCCGAATGCAAGAACAAGATTGCCTGTGTTTGAGGGAGGATATCCGGCCGACATGCCTGCGACCCGCCAAGATTTGCTTGCCCGCCTCGAGGCGCTCGGCATCGCCACCACCACCCGCGACCATGCGCCGGTCTATACCGTGGAGGAGGCCCGCGCACTCCGGGGCGAGATACCCGGCGGGCATTGCAAGAACCTGTTCCTCAAGGACGACAAGGGGGCGATCTGGCTGATCGTCTGCCTCGAGGAGGCGGAGATCGACCTCAAGGCGGCGCCCGCCCGGATCG